>JBJOIA010000214.1:0-4382 GCA_046047395.1 Bacteroidota bacterium
CCGCCTCCACCAGCACCTGTACCAGAATGTAAGTCTAAATGTTGGCAAGCCCCACCTAATTCAACTATAAGTTTATTGGATGATTTTTTGGTGGATGGACAAGAATTAAAGATTGAAACGGCTCCAGTAAATTTTCATGATTTTACAAATTATATTGTTCAATTTGAATTATATCATGTAGATTCCAAATATTTTAATTATTGGAAGAGGTTGGAGGATCAAAGAAAAATTGGAGGAGGCTTATTTGATAAAATTCCAGCACAAATTTTGGGGAATTTGGTTTGCACGAATAAGCCTGAACAAGAAGTATTAGGTTATTTTGCTGTGGCGGGAAAAACAAAATCCAGAATTTTAATTGATCGCTTTAATGGGGATCCGAATAAGTATTTTGACAAATTGGTTGAATATGTTAATTTGAATAATATTCGATATAAGGATGCTCCGGTATGGGATTGTATGCAGGCAGGCTGGGTGCCTTATAATATTGGGTATTCTATTCCTGAATAAATTTTACTATCTTTATTTTGCCTTAAATATTTTAATTATGAAATACGATTTAACCATCAATGGAAAAAAAGCTTCAGTGGAGGCGGACCCAGATTCCCCATTATTATGGGTAATAAGAGATTATGTAGGATTAAAAGGAACAAAATTTGGATGTGGCCTTGGTTTATGTGGGGCATGTACAGTTCATTTGGATGGCCTAGCAATTCGCTCTTGCCAAACAATGATTTCTACGGTAGATCCTAATGCAAAAATCACCACGATTGAAAGCGAAGAAGCTTTAATTAAAAAAGTTCAAGATGCTTGGGAAGAATATCAAGTTCCACAATGTGGATATTGCCAGTCCGGACAAATTATGTCTGCGGTATCTCTTTTAAAGTCTAATCCTCATCCTTCTGAAGAGGATATTGAGCAGTATATGTCGGGCAATATTTGTCGATGCGGCACTTATTTACGAATCAAGAAGGCCATCATTTCAGTTGCGAATTCCTAAACTAATAAAATTTACCTATGAAAAATATGGAAAATCAATCGATCAATAGAAGAAATTTTATCAAATTCACAGGCCTAGGGTCTGCGGCTTTTGTATTAGGGATTTCTAGTATAAATGGAAAAAATACGGTAGAAAACTTAAATGGAATTGAGGAGATTGGGGCAGAGATAAGTCCGTATATAATTATTGAAAAATCTGGTAAAATTACTTTAATAAATAATAAACCTGAGATGGGTCAGGGCACTGCACAGTCAATTACGGCATTAATTGCTGAAGAATTGGAAGTAAGACCAGACCAATATGAGGTAAAGGCGGCGAATGGACAAGCTCAATATGGAAGAATGCAATTTTCGGGAGGCTCATTTTCTGTAAGAATGAGTTATACTGAGATGCGAAATATTGGAGCATCCGCAAAGGAAATGTTGATGACAGCAGCGGCTAATCAATGGGGCGTTGGAGTGGAGGAGTGCTATGCTGAGAATGCTACTATTATTCATAAGCCGACCGGAAAAAAATTGACATATGGAGAATTAGCGGAGGCTGCTTCTAAATTGACTGCCCCCAAAACCCCAAAATTAAAAGATCCAAAGGATTTTAAAATTATTGGAAAGGATACAAAAAGGCCGGATATTCCTTTAAAGGTAAGAGGAAAGGCGGGATTTGGAATAGATGCTGAAATTGAAGGGATGGTATATGCTTCTATTGAGAGATCGAATGTATTTGGCTCGAAGATAGTTTCTATTGATACAAAGGAGACCATGAAGCAAGCGGGGGTTTTAGAGGTAATCAATGTGGAGAGAGATCAGGGGGCCTATAAATTTACTGGGGTTGCAGTTATTGCAACAAATTATTGGGCAGCATTAAAAGGAAGAAAGGCTTTAAAAATTAAATGGGATCATCAGGGAAATGATGCATTCAATACCTCTTCTTATTATAAAAAATTAAGGGAGATGAGTAAAAACGAGGGGGCGGTACAACATTCACAAGGAAATTTTGATGAGGCATTTAAAAATGCAGGGGAACCGGTTGAAGCATTTTATGAAACCTGTTTTGTAACGCATTCTCCTATGGAGCCTATGAATTGTACAGCATATTGGAAGGAAGATGGAAAATTAGAAATTTGGGCACCTACTCAGGTACCAGGTTCGGTAATTAATGATTTCCCTAAAAAATATGGCATTGCCAAGGAGGATATTGAATTACATGTAACCTATTTAGGAGGAGGATTTGGAAGAAGGTTATCTACAGATTTTATAATTGAGGCGGTAAATATATCAAAGGCCATTAAGAAGCCAGTTAAATTAGTGTGGACGAGGGAGGATGATACTTTACAGGGGCCATTCAGACCGCCAACATTTTCAGCGATGAAGGGATCTTTAAAAAATGGGAAATTAGATTCCTGGCAGCATAAAGTGATTTCCCCTACTTTAGATCCAATGAAGGATGAAACTGTAGCAGATAGGACAATGACAGAGGCCATATCGGAACAAAAATATTTGGTACCGAATATGAAAAATACCTTTGTTTATGCTCCGATAAATATTCCATTAGGGGCTTGGAGATCTGTAACGAGTTCAACTTTGGCTTTTGCCCATGAATGTTTTATGGATGAAATGGCAGTAAAAGCTGGGCAAGATCCAATGGAATTCAGATTGAATAATATGGAGGAGGGATCAGATGCGCAGATATTAATGAAAAAATTAAAGGAAGTGTCTGGATGGGATAAGCCCTTACCAAAGGGAAAAGGAAGAGGGGTAGCTCAATATGAATTTTTTGCAGGATTAGCGGGAGAGGTAGTAGAAGTGAGCCAGGTTGGGAATGCGATAAAAATTGATAAGGTATATGCAGTGATTGACCTTGGGACAGTGGTGAATCCAGATACAGTAAGAGCGCAAATGGAAGGTGCGGTTTCAATGGGGATTACCGCGGCGATTAAAAATGGAATAAGTTTTGAAAAAGGTGCAGCACAACAAACCAATTTTCATGATAATCCTGTAATAAGGATGAATGAAATGCCGGAGGTTGAGGTTCATATTTTGACAGGTGGAAAGAGAATGAAGGGTGTGGGTGAACCAGGGTTACCACCGGTTGCCCCTGCCTTAGCAAATGCAATTTTCGCTGCCACTGGAAAAAGACTTAGAAAACTTCCATTGGAGATAGATTTTGTGTAGAATAAAACCTTTAAACCTATGAAAAAAACCTTATTTTTCCTTTTTATCCTATTAAATCTAATAGGCTGTAATTCTAGTGTAAAGAACAATGAAAATATTCAAGAAGAACTCTATGGAACGCTTGAAAATGGTAGGGAAATTAAATTATTTACTTTGAAAAATGCCTCTGGCATGCAAGTAAAAATAATTAATTATGGAGGAATAATTACCTCAATTATCGTTCCAGATAAACAGGGAAATTTTGGAGAAATAGTATTAGGGTTTGATAATTTAAAGGATTATGAAACAAAAAGCCCCTATTTCGGAGCATTAATTGGGCGATATGGCAATAGGATTGCCAATGGCAAATTTTCATTAGATGGAAAAGAATATAATTTAGCTCAGAATAATGGAGAAAACCATTTACATGGAGGAATTTTAGGTTTTGATAAAGTAACTTGGGAAGCAGATACAGAAATAATAAATGGAGAATCAGTATTAAGTTTAACCTATACAAGTAATGATGGTGAGGAAGGATATCCTGGTAACTTAGTATCAAAAGTTATATATACACTTACCAAGGATAATGAATTAAAAATAAATTATTCAGCAGAAACTGATAAAAAAACTATAGTAAATCTCACTCAACATAGTTATTTTAATTTAGCAGGTACAACTGATTCTACAATTTTAAATCATGAATTAAATCTTTATGCAGACAATTTCATCCCAATTGATGAGGGATTCATTCCGATCGGAGAAATTGTTCCAGTAAAGGATACCCCATTTGATTTTACAATTCCTAAAAAGATAGGAAAAGATATTGAAGAAAAAAATGAGCAATTAAGTAGGGGTTTAGGTTATGACCATTGTTGGGTAGTTAATGGCGAAGGAATGCGAAAAGCAGCTCAGCTAAGTCATGCCCCAACTGGAAGAATTATGGAAGTATTTACGGATGAACCTGGAATACAATTTTATACTGGAAATTTTTTGGATGGGACAAATGCTCCTTATAGAACTGGATTATGTTTAGAAACCCAACATTTCCCAGATTCTCCTAATCAACAAAAATTCCCAACAGTGGTATTAGAGCCAGGACAAAAATATGAATCCAATACGATTTTTAAATTTGGTGTAAAATAAAAATAGCCACCTAAAAGGTGGCTATTTCCCCAAACCTATTACAAAAAAAATTATTGATAAACTCTAACGTAATCTACTTCCATTCGATCTTG
>JBJOIA010000215.1:0-7494 GCA_046047395.1 Bacteroidota bacterium
TATTAATGCAAACGGAGGATGGACAAGTAATTGAGCCTTATTCAATTTCAGCGGGTTTAGATTACCCTGGAATTGGGCCGATGCATGCCCATTTATTTGATACAAAGCGTGCAGAATTTTATGCCATTGAAGATGAGGAGGCTTTGGAATCTGCAGTGGAATTGTCAAAATTAGAGGGAATAATTCCTGCATTAGAATCTGCCCATGCTTTTGCAGTATTATCTAAAATGAAGAATATTGAAGGTAAAATTATCGTGATTAATTTATCTGGAAGAGGAGATAAGGATTTAGGAACCTATATGAAACGTTTAAATTTGGTTTAAGATGAATAGAATCGTTGAAAAATTTAAGGAGGTTAAAGGACCAATTTTAAATATATATGCTACAGCGGGATTTCCTGGTTTAAATGATACAATGGAGGTAGTGGAGGCCTTATCGAATGCGGGGGCGGATATTATTGAAATTGGTATGCCCTATTCAGATCCGGTTGCAGATGGAGAAACTATTCAAATGGCCAATCAGATTGCTTTAGAAAATGGCATGAGTGTAAAGGTATTATTTGAGCAGTTGAAAGGATTAAGATCGAAAGTAAATACGCCTATCATTCTTATGGGCTATATTAATCCTGTTTTGCAGTTTGGAATTGACAATTTTTGCAGGAAATGTCGGGAAGTAGGGGTAGATGGATTGATCCTTCCAGATTTACCGATGGCAGAATATTTAGAATTTTATGAGCCAGTATTTAAGCAATATGGTTTATTGAATATTTTTTTAATTTCTCCACAGACGAGCGATGCGAGGATTCGGTATATAGACGAACATTCTGAGGGATTCATTTATATGGTATCTTCTTCCAGTACGACAGGTGCTAAGACGGGAATATCAGAGGAGCAAATTGCGTATTTTGAGCGAATTAATTCGATGAATTTAAAGAATCCTAGATTAATAGGCTTTGGGATATCGGATAAAAAATCTTTCGATGAGGCTTCGAAATATGCCTCCGGAGCCATCATTGGATCTGCTTTTGTAAAAATGTTAAAGGATTCTAAGGATTTAGCAGGAGATATAAAAGCATTTGTTAGGGGAGTGAAGAGTGAATAGTAAAGAGAGAATAGTGAAGCGCGAAGAGTTGTTTCTAGCGCAGCCGTCCTCGGCTGTGCTATGAATACCTAAAATATCAATTTTTTTGGTAAAATTATCGCACTTTTAAATATTTATTTTGAAATATCTGAAACAATTTTTATCTTTGCATCCCAATTCACCAACAATTGGAAAATTTTCCTAAAAAGAATATAGAAAATGAGTGATTTAATCAAATTTGTAGAAGAGGAAGCAGCAGCAAGAAAGTCGATGCATCCTGAGTTTGGAGCTGGTGACACGATCAATGTTCACGTAAGAATTCGTGAAGGAAATAAAGAGCGTATTCAGGTTTTCCAAGGTATGGTAATTCAAAGAAAGAATTCCGGAAATGGTGAAACTTTTACTGTTAGAAAAATTTCTAATGGTATCGGTGTAGAAAGAATTTTCCCAATTTTATCTCCTAATATTGATAAAATTGAAGTTTTAAGAAGAGGTAAGGTAAGAAGAGCAAGAATTTACTACATGAGAGGTAAGCAAGGTAAAGCTGCTCGTGTTAAAGAGAAAAAATAATTCGAAAGAAATATATCGTGAAACCGATTCAGAAATGAATCGGTTTTTTTATGCATTTTTTCCACTTATCCTCTCTTTTTTACCTTTATAAAAAAAATATACCCTCCTATAAGAATTTAAACTAAATTCGTAAAAAATTTATTGGGACATGACTAAAATTATCGAAACAAAAAATATTTCTAAAAGGTATGTGATGGGTTCTGAAGTGATTAATGCCTTAGTAGATGTAAGCATATCCGTAGATAGAGGTGAATACGTTGCCTTTATGGGTCCTTCCGGATCAGGAAAATCTACCTTGATGAATATTGTAGGTTGTTTAGATACTCCTTCCGGAGGACAATATATTTTAAATAATCAGGATGTTTCCCAATTATCCGAAAACCAATTGGCAACTGTGCGTAATAAAGAAATCGGTTTTGTTTTCCAAACTTTTAATTTATTGCCTCGTCAGTCTGCCCTAGAAAATGTAGCCCTTCCCTTGATTTATGCCGGCTATTCTCAGAAAGATCGTTTCGAAATAGCAATGGATGCCTTAAGGGGCGTTGGATTAGAAAATAGAGCTTACCATAAACCCAATGAATTATCAGGTGGACAAAGACAAAGAGTTGCAGTTGCAAGAGCGCTTGTGAATACTCCTTCCATTCTTTTAGCCGATGAGCCAACGGGTAATCTAGATACCAAAACTTCCTATGAAATCATGGGATTGTTTGAAGAACTTCATAAAAAAGGCAATACAATTGTAATGGTAACCCACGAAGATGATATTGCTCAATATGCCCATCGTATCATCCGCCTAAGAGATGGGTTAATCGAATCCGATACCCTAAATAAAAATATTCGGAAAATAGGGGAGTAGAACTACGAACTACGAGTTACGAACTACGAGTTACGAACTACGAACTACGAACTACGAGTTATGAACTACGAACTACGAGTTACGAGTTACGAGTTACGAACTCTTCACTCTTTACGAATCAAATTCGAATGGTTGTTCTCATTTCAAATCCCTTGAAATCGAGTACTTCGTAACATATACCGCCATTACAAGCTGGGCCGCCCCTTCTTCGTCCTAGAAATAAATTTAAATTTACTTTTGAATTAATTTTATAGTTTCCTCCTATCCCATTATAAAATTTCCTTGTATCTGTAAGGAAAGGATCTGTAGTAGATTCTGCAATCCAATATAATAAGTATTTAGATCCATGAGATAATCCTAATGAAAAAACCTGATTTTCAACTCTGTCATTCCTATTAAATCCTTGATATTCCCCATCAATTTCTAATCTAATTTTATTTACTAATGGCAAATTAATTTGTCCCCCGAAAGTAACTCTTTGCTTTTCTTTTTTAAATGGATCCATCGCAAAATCAAAGAATATTTTGTAATCTTTCTTGTTTTTACTACCTACATATTCTGCAAAAATTTCATGATAATTATAAATATGGTAGATATTATTTCTTGCCCAAGAATAATTGGCAGTTAGATAATTATTATTCTTTAAACTAATAAAAGTTTCAAATTGGATTCCCTTTTCGTTTAATGGTTCTAAAACATGGGTACTTCTATTCAATGTCCGATAGGTATGTTGTTTTATTAAGGCAGGTGGTTCATTGAAGCCAGAACCTAATGAAAAGTTTTGATAATCTTTCATTTCAAGTGAAAAATTGATATTCTTTAAATTCCAGTTGATATTAGAATAAAAAGCATAGGGCCTCGTACTGTTTTCTCCCTGTATATTTAAAGCATAATTTATATAATAACTTAGATTTGGACGAATATTGCCTTCTTCTGCAATTTCAATAAAGGTATTTGAATTTGATTTATTTATTTGTTTTAAAGCTGTTATGGAAAGACTATTATTTTTAAATTTCTTTTTAGCCGTCGCAAAACCTAGATAATCTGCCCTTCTTACAAATAGATCTTTGGTAGGCGGAAATACATTGACTAGGGGGCTTCCTAATCCTAGATTTAGATCCCATTTATTGAATTTTTTTAAATAAGTAACGCCTAAAAAATCTTTATAGAAATAATATTGAGATCTATAGGATCGGTCTTGAAAGATGGATCCAGTAATTTCATAGGAGCGAAGTAATAATCCACGATTTAAGGTTTCGAAGAAATTTCCAATTCGAAGTTGGGAGTTTTTCGAATATCTTTTTAGATTAAACTGAGTCAATTTGAAATAATTTCTATTATTTATCGGATTCACATAGGTTTCAAAGGTGGATCCTATGGTCCATTTATCCTTTGAATATTGAACGATATTTCTGGAATAAAGGGAAGAGAAGTTTTTCGCATCGACACCCGGTAAGGTTCCATATTGATATTGATTCAGGGAATAACCAGAAAATTGTCCTTTTAAGGTAAATCCTGTTAGAATGGTTAGGCTTAGAATAAAATATTTCATTTAAGATACTTTAGGATTTCTTTTTCAATTTCTACTTCTTCACCACTTGAAAATCCTTCGTGGAATTTAAGTATTTTATTATTTGTTCCTACAATTAAAAGCGTTGGGAATGCGGCAATGCTTAGCTGATTGGCAATATTCATGTCTTGGTCTAGGAGAATAGGATAGGGTATTTTGAGTGTCTCAACCATGGGGAGCACCTTGGCAATGCTTCGTGGGCCATCCACGGAAATTCCTATAAATTTCACGCCCTTGTCCTGATATTTTTCAGAGAGTTCAATTAGTCTAGGAATGGCATTCAGGCAAGGTTTACACCAGGTTGCCCAGAAATCTATAATGGTGAGCTTTTCTCCCTTTAAATCTTCAAAGTTTAAAGAATTTCCTTTTGGGTCATTGAGCTCAAAGGCTGGAATAATTTGGGCTTTGATGGGATTAAAATAGAATAAAGCTAAAACTAGGATAATGCTTGATAGGATATTTTTCATGGTAATAAATTGGCTAATTTTAGTTTTACATTATTTAAATCACTCGAAACACGCTGACTACCTCGGTAGACGATATTGTTATTTGTGTCAACAATCACGATCCGGTCATAGGTTGTTTCATAATTATTTGCGATTTGTCCACCCATTAATAATAAAGGGAAGCTAACTTGTGCTTGGGTTCGGAATGAATTTACGGAGGCTAGGTTACCATCCCAGGCATCAATTCCTATAATACTGAATTTAGGATTTGATTGGTAGATATTAGCAATTTCAGTTTGAACTTTTGGGCCAACTGCAATGCAGAAAGGACAGGTATTTCCGAAGAAGAAAATTACTAAAACCTTTCCGATATAGGAACTAGATTTAATGGTATCTCCTGAGGTACTAACAAGCTTGAAAACGGGGGCGTCTCCAGGGCTTGGTGTCGGGGTGGGTCCTGGTCCAGGAGTTGGTATAGGTTCTGATTTTGGCTCATCTAAGGGATCTGGAGTACAAAACCAACAGGTAAAAATTAAAATAAAAATGGGAAAAATTTTAAAGTTTTTCATTTTATTAGTGGGTTAGAAGTTTCAATTTAATAATAATATGGAATAAAAAAAAAGAGCTAGGAAATTCCTAGCTCTTTAATCGTATTTTTTGAAACAGGAAATCTCCTGTATCTAATTTTGATTATTATAACCCTTTGCTTTGTTTGATTACTTCGTCTGCAATATTTTGCGGAACGAATTCGTAATGTGAGAAAGTAAGGGTTGCTGTAGCTCTACCAGAAGATAAAGTTCTTAAATCTGTAACATAACCGAATAATTCAGAAAGAGGAACATCAGCTTTTAATAAAACTGCTCCCTGACGAGAGTCCATTCCTTTCATCATTCCTCTTCTTCTATTTAAGTCACCCGTGATAGAACCTGTATATTCATCTGGAGTAACAACGTCTACAGACATGATTGGCTCCATTAATTTAGCACCTGCTTTTTTAGCGGATTCTTTGAAACCTAAACGAGCTGCTAATTCAAAAGAAAGTGAATCTGAATCGACATCGTGGAATGAACCATGGAATAAACGTACTTTCATTGAATCCACAGGGAAACCAGCAAGTACACCATTTTTCATTGATTCTTCAAATCCTTTTTGAATAGCAGGAATGAATTCTTTTGGAATCACACCACCAACGATATTGTTAACGAATTCTAATCCTTGCTTTCCATCTTCTCTTGGTCCGATTTCAAATACGATATCAGCGAATTTACCACGACCACCAGACTGCTTTTTATAAACCTCTTTGTGTTCTGTAGATTTGGTTAAAGCTTCTTTATAAGCTACCTGAGGAGCTCCTTTATTTACTTCAACTTTGAATTCACGACGCATACGATCGATGATAATTTCTAAGTGAAGCTCACCCATTCCTTTAAGGATAGTCTGACCCGTTTCATCATTAGATTCAACTTGTAGAGTAGGATCTTCTTCAATTAATTTACCAATAGCTTTTGAGAAATTATCTGCATCAGCAGTTTTCTTTGGCTCAACAGCATAACCAATTACTGGCTCTGGGAATTCCATTGATTCTAAGATGATAGGCGCTTTTTCATCAGAAAGTGTATCACCAGTTTTAATATCTTTGAAACCTACTACCGCACCGATATCCCCTGCACCTAATTCTTCAATTGAATTTTGCTTGTTAGCATGCATTTGGAATATACGCGAAATACGCTCTTTATTTTCAGTACGGTTATTTAAAACGTAAGAACCTGCCTTTAATACTCCAGAATAAGCTCTGATGAAACAAAGACGACCAACATAAGGGTCAGTAGCAATTTTAAATGCTAATGCAGAGAATGGCTCTTGATAAGATGGCTTTCTAGCGATCTCTTCTCCTGTATCCGGATTAGTTCCTTTGATAGATTCTTTGTCTAAAGGAGATGGTAAGATTTCCATTACATAATCCAACATTGTTTGAACTCCTTTATTTTTGAAAGAAGAACCACATAACATTGGAACAATTTTCATAGAAATTGTTGCCTCTCTTAAAGCCTTTAAAATCTCATCTTCTGTAATAGATGAAGGATCATCAAAGTATTTCTCCATTAAGTTATCGTCGAATTCCGCGATAGCTTCTAATAATTTCTCTCTATATTCTTCCGCTTCAGCAACCATATCTTCTGGAATTGCTATTTCTTCGAAAGTCATACCCATATCATCCTCATTCCACTGAATACCACGGAAATTTACTAAATCAACTACTCCTTTGAAGTCTGATTCAGCACCAATTGGTAATTGAAGAGGAACAGCTGTTGAACCTAACATTTCTTTCACCTGACGACAAACGTTTAAGAAGTCGGCTCCAGAACGGTCCATTTTATTTACGAATCCAATTCTAGCAACATTGTAATTATTGGCTAATCTCCAGTTTGTTTCAGACTGAGGTTCCACACCATCTACTGCAGAGAATAAGAATACTAAACCATCTAATACACGAAGAGAACGGTTTACCTCTACTGTAAAGTCTACGTGACCCGGAGTGTCAATAATGTTAATATGGTAATCGTTTCCACGATATGGCCATTTTACGGTTGTTGCAGCGGAAGTAATGGTAATACCTCTTTCTTGCTCCTGCTCCATCCAGTCCATAGTAGCTGCACCATCGTGAACCTCCCCAATTTTGTGGCTTACCCCAGAATAGAATAGAATTCTTTCTGTAGTTGTGGTTTTACCAGCATCAATGTGGGCGGCAATACCAATGTTTCTAGTGAATTTTAAATCGCGTGACATTTTAAAATTATTTGTTTTTAAATACTATTAAACAATATCAAATAATTGGACAATTTCAAATTGAAATTTCGTTTACCAATTTTCAAGGTGCAAAATTACTGAAACTTAATGAAATACAAAAACTTTTTAACATACTTCGATAGTATTTTACAATTAATTTATGTCCCAAAATGCCTGACTTGCCA
>JBJOIA010000216.1:0-5145 GCA_046047395.1 Bacteroidota bacterium
TGGAAAATTGATTCCTGAATTATGGGAATTATTAATAAATCACCCATTTCTAAACAGAGAATATCCAAAATCAACTGGTCCAGAAGAATTTGATTTCCAATTCATAATTCAAAATTTTTTAGAATTTGAATCCCAAGATATTATTCGTACCCTTACAGAATACTCCGTTTATTGTATGGAAAAATCCTTCAAAGATTGTATTAATTTAGATAATTGTCTAAATACTGAAATTCATATTTCTGGAGGTGGGGCAAACAATCTATTCCTAATTGAATTACTTCAAAATAAATTCCCTAATTTATCTATAGGAAAAATTAAAAAGGAAATGATTGATCCGGAGGCAAAGGAAGCTGCCTTATTTGCTGTTTTATGCAATGAGACAATATCAAATCCAGAATCATCTAAACAGAGAAGACTTGGCCCTCACCCATGGCCTTATTTTGGAAAGATTAGTTTTCCCGATTAATTCAACTTATTTTTGCAGAAAATTGAGTGAATTGAAGATACAATTTAAGGATTTAATATTATTTGAAAACGATAATTATTTAATTATCAATAAACCAGCGGGGATTTCGTCTTTAGATGAAAGAGGAGATTCAACCGTAAAGGGAATTATTCGCTTAGCAAAAGAATATTCGGAGGATGCACAATTGGGACATCGACTGGATAAAGAAACATCTGGATGTTTGGTAATTGCAAAAAATCCGGAGGCTTATCGTCATATTTCTATGCAATTTGAGCATAGAGAAGTGAATAAGAAATACCATGCCGTAGTTGAAGGTCAGCAAGAATGGGATGGAATCTTAGTTAATTTTCCAATTTTACCTTTAAAGGACGGAAAGGTAATCATAGATCGTCATAACGGAAAGCATGCTGAAACCTGGTTTCAAAGCCTGAGGGTTTATAGGAATTGTAGTTTGGTAGAATGTATGCCAATTACGGGCAGGATGCACCAAATAAGAATCCATTTAACTTGTCTAAAAGCACCTATTTTAATGGATAGCACTTACGGGGGGCCAGAGATATATCTATCAGATTTAAAACGTAATTTTTCACTAGGGAAAGGAAAAGAAGAAAATCCTTTGATAAAAAGAGTGGCCTTACATGCTTATTCTATTCAATTCAAGGATTTAAATAATGAAATCATAGAAATTCAGGCACCTTATCCCAAGGATTTCGAAGTATTAATAAAATTGCTCGAAAAATATTCCTAATTTTAAAATTCAATTGGCTCCTTAGTTCAATGGATAGAATGTGGGTTTCCGGTACCCAAGATACAGGTTCGATTCCTGTAGGAGCTACAATTTCAAATATCATTTAACCCTTAGGCATTTTTACCAATTCCTCATCCAAGACATAAACCATAAATCTTTTATCATTCTTCGCCTGAACACGCTTAATAGCACTCTCAATTTTATAATTCTCCAAAAAATATTTATTGAATTCTGTAAAAAACTTGGACCTATAATGCCTCTGGGTATCAGAAGATTTTCCCTCAAGGCCTAAAACATAATTTATATCTTCCATATTATATTCTTGAACGCCTAAATCCAATAGCTTATTCAAAATAGTTTCATAAGAATTTTTATCCACCCTTATCAATCCTTTGGTTTCTTTTTTATTCAAAAAATAAATAATAAGTAAAAAAATTAGTATTAATGAAAAACTTAAATATACATGAAATGAGTTAATGGGTAAAATCATAGAAACAGGCTCATATAAATCCCCAATCAAACTATTTTTCTCAAAAAATTTATCTTGAGAAAATTTCACAATATAACCTTGAGAATAATCCATAATTCCATGATTACCAAAAATATAGTACTTTTCACCCTCAAAATTATATTCAAAGAATTTCTTATCATGAAAAAAATGCCTTTCACTCCCAAAATATTGGTATAATTTATTTCTTTTAAAATCTAGGACAAAATAATCATTATCAATTGGCAATAAATTATAATCTCCTAAACGCGTATTCATTCCCTGAAATTTATTGAAATACTCAACTAACCTAGGATGGGTTAGGTACCCAATTTTTTCCCAATTTCGATTTTTTAAATCTAAAGCGTAAAAAGCAAATTTCTCCAAATTTTTATGAATGGTAGTTTCATAAACATCTAAAATGATAATTTTATTTTCAATTGGATCGTACTGGGAAAAATTACTAATTACTGCCATTGGACTTTCCCCGTAACAAGGTAGATATTCCCATTTATTTCGAGAAAAATTAAATTGATAAAATTGATTATTGAGGTTCCAAAAACCTGCACCCCCTAACTTGAAAACACCCTCATTCGTTTCAAAAACAAATGACTCAAAATCAACCCCTTTTTGATCAAAAGATTCAAATTCTTTAAAATAGTTTTCGACAAAATTATATTCGAAGGTTCGATTTGTACCAGCAGAAAAAAAATAAATAGAATTATGATGATAAATGGGATTCAATGTAAAATCTTGGATTAATCCTCCTTCATTTACCGAATCTAAAGATACTTTTTTATCAAATTTCCAATCAGAATTTTTTTTCCTCTTTGAAAGATTTCCTGTCTCTAAATCTATTTTATAAAAAAATAAATCCTTTTTATTGAACCATACAAAATCCCCTCCATAAGTATTATGGATAATACTCGTTAAAAATAGAAATAATAAAAACCTAAAAAATTTCATTAATACTAATTTGAATTAAGGAAAAAGGTATCAAAAATAAATTAATATTCTTAATCTTTTAAATTTTTATTAAATCTATTATGCAAATTATGTGTAATTATTTGATTTCTAGAATAGTAGTCTGCATCGCGGGGGCTAAATAATTTCGAAAATCTACTTGCTCATTTGTTAAAATATCATGCCCTATTGCATCTATTGGCAAGATTTCTGCAAATCTGGACCAATCCACTTTAGTAGACTTTTCGTTCTTATTTACGATCACCATCACCTTTTGTTCCAAATTATATCTAAAATACACATATATATTATTTTCAGGAACAAAATGAAGCATTTTACCATTGTGAATGGCTGTGGCTGTTTTTCGCCAATTCAATAATTTCTTAAGGAAATCTTGACTATCCTTTTCTGTTGAGGATAAATTTTTCTGGGAAATTGCATCTTTACTGTCCCCTTTCCATCCTCCGTAAAAATCCTTTCTTATTTCACCATGTTCTGATGAATTAGGATTTGAATAGGCTAATTCCGTACCATAATAAATCTGTGGAATACCTCTCAAAGTAGCTATCATTCCTAAACCCATTTTAAATAACTTGGAATTCTCTCCTACTTGCGTATTGAAACGAGACATATCATGGTTATCCAAGAAAATTACCAAATTATAAGGGTCTGGATAAATTAAATCGCTAGAAATAACCTCTGAAATTTTAGAAAGACCTTTTCCCCAATTATTTTCTTTGGAATTTAACCCTTCTGATATTGCAGCTTGCAAGGGAAAATCCATTACCGATGGCAAATTAGACTCATATCCATCTGGATTTTTCTTTCCCTTCTGCCAATATGAAGTAATTTGCAAATTGGTTGTCCATTCCTCTCCAACCATATTTAAATTCGGATATTCATTTAAAACCGATTTACACCAGTTATTTGCAAAATTCTTATCTGAATAGGGATAAGTATCTATTCTAATTCCTCCTAAATTCGCATATTCAATCCACCAAATCGTATTTTGAATAATATACTTTGCCATGAATGGATTTGATTGATTCAAATCTGGCATTGCTGGCACAAACCATCCATTTACTTGCTTTTCATAATCAAATTTTGAACCATGAGGATCTTGTTGAGTTTGTCGCTGATGATTCGTAGAAACAAATTTCCCATCATAATGTATCCAATCATTGAATGGTTTATCCTTCATCCACCAATGTCCATCTCCACAATGATTTAAAATAACATCCTTTATCAACATTATACCTCTCTTATTTGCCTCCTCACTTAACCTTTTTAAATCTTCATTCGTACCAAACCGAGGATCTACTTTATAAAAATCAGTAATGGCATATCCATGATAACTCTCCTTTTCCTGATCATTTTCCATTACTGGCATATTCCAAATTGCCGTAAAACCCATATCTCTAATATAATCTAATCGATTTATTATACCCGCTAAATCTCCTCCATGTCTCCCATACATATGCGCCCTGTTTGGATTGGGTTCACGCAATTTTGAATTCCCATCATTTTCAGGAATATCATTTGCAAATCTATCCGGAGTAATTAAGTAAATCACATCCTTCTGAGAATAAGAATCCCTTTTGGCAGAATTCGGTCTTCTTCCTTTTAATTCATAAGCAATTGTTTGAATAACCTTTTCTCCATCCTTGATATCCAACAAATAATTCCCTGCCTTAGCAGAAGCTTTTATTATAAAATCAATAAATAAATAATTAGGACTATCCGCTTGATGTATTTTTATTATTCTAAAATCTTCACTCCTTGATTCAATTGTATAATTTCGAATATTAGGAGATTTAATTAATAATTGAAGTTCAGGATTTTGCATCCCAACCCACCAATTCATTGGTTCAATTCTAAAGTCCTGAGAAAAAGACTGAAAACAAATAAATACTACTAGGAGAATATTAAAGATTTTTTTCATGGTTTTTATTTTGAATAATCTCCAAATTTAAATCTTCCCTAAATATTTCCAAAGGGCAAAAGCGCTAAAATTAAAAAAGTAATATATTTATATATTAATATACACATAATTTAATTTTACAAACACTTTAAAATTCAAAATAAATTAAGGAAATTTGAAATTATTTGAAATATATTACTTATTTTTAAAATTCATTTTTCTTTAAAAAATACAAATATGTGTGGAATAGTAGCCTATATTGGAAATCAAGAAGCGTATCCAATTTTATTAAAAGGTCTAAAGAGATTAGAATATCGTGGTTACGATAGTTCCGGCATTGCCCTAAGTAATGAAAACAAAATTCAAGTATTCAAGAAAAAAGGGAGAGTTAAAGAGTTAGAAAATTGGAATGATGCAATAATTAAAGAATCAAAAATAGGAATTGGACATACAAGATGGGCAACGCATGGTGAACCATCCGATAATAATGCACATCCTCATACTTCCAATAATGGAAGCCTTACACTTATTCACAATGGAATTATCGAAAACTATAATTC
>JBJOIA010000217.1:0-5072 GCA_046047395.1 Bacteroidota bacterium
AGAAAATTATTTTAGAAGCACGCGACAATGCCATTCCATTTTATGAAAAAATTGGATTTAAAATCGCTAAAATGAGTTATCTCCTATTCGGGACAATCCCCCATTTCACCATGGAAAAATCAATATAATTTTATTGAACAGAAGGGATTTGATTGAAATCCACCTTGCCTTTAAACGCTTCTCTTGGCTTAATACTCAATATCTGAAATAATTCTTTATCAGAATTTTGATCCGGATTTGGAGTTGTCAATAAAACATCCCCAGAAAATACTGAATTTGCTCCTGCTAGAAAACAAAAGGCTTGACCTTCCTGGCTTAATTGTAATCTTCCCGCTGATAATCTAACCATTGATTTCGGCATCATGATTCTTGCAGTAGCAATTACACGAACAAAATCCCATAATGAGGCTGTTGGCTGATCTTCAAAAGGAGTTCCCTCTACTGGAACCAAATTATTAATTGGTACAGACTCTGGGTGCTCTGGTAAATTAGCTAAGGTAAGAAGCATTCCAATACGATCATTTGAATCCTCCCCCATTCCAATTATGCCACCTGAACAGACCGATAACTTTGCCTTTCTTACATTTTCTAAGGTCTTTAAACGATCATCATAGGTTCGAGTAGAAATAACCTCATCATAATAATCTTCTGAAGTATCTACATTATGATTATATGCATACAAACCAGCATCCTTTAATTTATTTGCTTGCTCTTCTGATAACATTCCTAAGGTACAACAAACCTCCATTCCCAAAGAGTTTACCCCCTTCACCATATCCAATACCTTATCAAAATCTCTATTATCCCTTACCTCCCTCCAAGCCGCTCCCATACAAAAACGAGAACTTCCATTCTCCTTAGCCCTCAATGCAGCATTTATTACATCCTCATAGGGCAATAATTTCTGAACCTTAACATTCGTATGATACCTCGCTGCTTGTGAACAATATGCACAGTCTTCCGGACAACCCCCAGTCTTAATAGATAATAAAGTACTAACCTGTACTTCTCTAGGATCATGATGCTCACGATGTAAAGTTGCCGCCTGAAATACTAAATCTAAAAACGGTTGATTATAGATTTTTTCTACCTCTTCTCTAGTCCAATTGTTTTTAATCATAATAGGATGTTTTCACAAAGATACAAAACTATTCAATTTCTATACCATATGGAAGGACACACATTAACCCATTTCTTTTTTGAATCTTTTTTATTTCTAATAATGCCTTAGAATAAGGATAAAATTCTGAACCTAATCCTTGAATTAATTTAGACGAGACATCTTCTTGTGAAGAATCTAATAATTCTTCCACTGCAGATTTCGCCTTTGGGTAGATTAAAACTTTATATTGATTTTTTTCTAATTTAGCATCCAAAGCAGCAATTTCAATAGCCTTGTCTAATCCCCCCAATTCATCCACTAAACCCACCTTTTTTGCCATCTCTCCGGTCCAAACCCTACCACTCGCTAATTCTAAAATTTCCTCCTTTGTCATTTTTCTACCATCAGCAACTTTGGAAATAAAATCATCATACCCGGCTTGAATATTCTTCAACATTACCTTGCTTTGGTAATCTGAAAGTTTACTTAAATTCTGTAAAAAATCGGAATTTTGATTCGTCATAACCTGATCATAGGTAATTCCTAATTTATCCTCCATGAATTTGGAAATATCAATCCATTGAGAGAATATTCCTATAGAACCCGTAATGGTTGTTGGGGAAGCTACGATCTTATCTGCTCCTACTGCCATATAATAACCCCCAGAAGCAGCATATCCAGACATAGATACAATTATTGGTTTCTTCTTTTTTGCATCTTTTATGGCTTTCCACATAATATCTGTTGCTAATGAAGAGCCCCCCGGAGAATTAATCCTTATTACAATAGCTTTTATCCTTTTATTGTCTACTAATTCCTTTAATTCTTTATTGAAATCCTGAAAACCAATATATCCATCCATACTTTTGGCCCCTAAAATTTCACCATCCGCCACTAATACTCCAATTCTATCTGACCCCTCATAGGATTCGTCCTTTAAATTTACTTTTGCATATTTTCTGAAACTAATAAATTCCAAATCATCTTCCTGATCTATCCCCATTTCCTCCTTTAAAAGTGAATCTACTTCAGATTTATACGCAATCGAAACCATATTTAATTTCTCTGCTTCTACAGGCTGAAATGCTAAAAGACTATCTGCAATCTCATTCAATCTAACCTCTGAAATCCCTCTTGATTCCGAAATCTTTTTCATCACTTGATGATTTATCGAATAAATCATCTCACGAGATTGCTGCCTATTTTCCTCAGACATATTAGAACGAGAAAAGCTTTCTACAGCAGATTTATACTTCCCAACTTTATAGATAACTGGCTCAATTCCAAGCTTATCAAATAATTTTTTATAATAGGAATAACGTACCATTATTCCATTAAAATCAATAATCCCTGATGGATTGGCAAAGACCTCATCCGACACAGAGGATAAAAAATAGCCCTTTTCGGTATAGACTTCTGCATATGAATAAATAAATTTACCCGAATCAGAAAAACGCTCCAGTGCTTCCCTCAATTCAAATAATTGAGCATAGGAAGCGATAGGTGAAGCGGCCTCCATATAAATCCCCTGAATACGATCATCCTTGGCTGCTTTGTCAATAGTTTGAATTAATTGAATCAAGCCCAATTGAGAATTACCTTCCAAAAGTCCTATATTCAAACCATCAAATGGATTCCTTTCCAATGAGGCATTCTCAACAAAATTGCCATTTAAATTTAATTTTAAAATTGAATTTTTGGGTACATCTACTTCGCCATCATCTGAAGAAATAGCAACAATTATCCCTAATGTTAAGAAAAAAGATACAATTGAAAATAAAAATATACCTAGAAAAGAAGCGATTGTAAACTTAAAAAATTGTTTCATGTCCAACGTATTGTTTTAATACTTTTAGAATGTAAAATTAAAAATACCCTGAAATTGTTTTCAAAAATCTTGTTCAAAGGACAATTTCGATGTAATTCGGTAAAATTATTCTATTTTACTCAATTTTGAGAATAATTATTTAATTTTGTAGATTAATTAATAAAAAATGATTTACCCAATCATTCCTTACGGAAATCCAATTCTTAGAAAACTTGCTGATGATATTCAAATGGAGGAATCAGAATTAAAAAAGCTGATTGATGATATGTTTGAAACCATGTATGCAGCAAGTGGCGTAGGTCTTGCTGCCCCTCAAATCGGACTTTCGGTAAGACTTTTCGTGGTGGATGGAAGACCAATGAATGCTGAGGAAGAGGAAGACGAAGATTTTGACCCTAGCCTAATTGATTTTAAAAAAGCTTTCATAAATCCTACTATTTTAGAGGAAGAAGGCGAAGAATGGATATTTGAGGAAGGTTGCCTATCAATTCCTGGTTTAAGAGGAGAAGTAGAACGCCCAGAAAGAGTTTTAATCCATTATTTCGATGAAAATGGAAATGAAAAAGAAGAGTGGTTTGAAGGACTTGCAGCTCGAATTATCCAACACGAATATGATCATATTGAAGGTATTTTATTTACAGATCATTTGAGTCCCCTTAAAAAACGTTTATTAAAAAATAAATTAAATGATATTTCAAAAGGAAATGTTTCTGTTTCCTATAAAATGAAATTTGGTAAAAAATAAATATGAAAATTTCACTAAGTTGGTTAAAAGATTTTATTGATTTAACCCAATTACCCCAGAAAGGCAGCGATCAAGAATTAACAGAACTATTAACAAATACCGGATTAGAAGTTGAGGGAATTGAAACGATAGAGGCTATCCCTGGCGGCCTTAAAGGCTTTGTTGTTGGCCAAGTAAATACCTGTGAAAGATTTCAACATAATGATAAACAGTTAAGTCTAACTACTGTAAATATAGGTTCTGAAGAATTACTTTCCATAGTTTGTGGAGCGGCTAATGTAGCTGCTGGTCAAAAAGTAATAGTGGCAACCCCAGGCACAGAATTATATGATAAATCGGGTAAACCTTTATTTAAAATTGAGAAAAGAAAGGTTTATGGACACCCTTCTGAAGGAATGATATGTGCGGAAGATGAAATCGGATTAGGTAATTCACATGATGGAATTTTAATTTTAGATGATAGCGCTGTAATAGGTACACCTGCTGCAGAATATTTCAATATAAAAACCGAAAAAATAATTGAAATTGGGCTAACCCCAAATAGAGCTGATGCAGCTTCACATTGGGGAGTTGCTAGAGATATTTATGCCATTTCAGGTATCCCAGTAAAATTACCTAAGGCCAACAAATTCACTCCCACAAAAAATCATCCAATAAAATTGGTCCTAAAGGATGAAGGTTGTAGAAGATTTTGTGGAATCACGATTCAAAATATTCAGGTAAAAGAATCCCCTGATTGGTTAAAATCTTATTTAGGAGGAATCGGATTAAAATCCATAAACAATATTGTAGACATCACCAATTATATTTGCCATGGTTTTGGCTTACCAATGCATGCCTATGATTGTAATGATATTAAAGGAGATACAATAATCGTTCAATCTTTAGTAGAAGGAACGAAATTTATTACTTTGGATGGTGTAGAGAGAAAATTAAATGGGGGAGAATTGATGATATGTGATGGAGAAAAACCAATTGGATTAGCTGGCATCATGGGTGGAGAAAATTCAGAAATAAAAGAAAATACAAAGAATATTTTCTTAGAATTAGCAAATTTCGATCCAACACGTATTCGAAAATCTTCTCAATTCCATGGATTAAAAACAGATGCATCTTTTCGTTTTGAAAGGGGAGTAGATATTGATGCTGCTCCATATGCCTTGGCCATTGCAAGCCAATTAGTATTGGATTTAGCAGGAGGAGAAATCGCGTCTGAATTACAAGATATTTATCCAAACCCAGTTGAAAAAAGAATTATTGAAACCTCTATCCAAAGAATTAATCAATTAATTGGGATAGAAATTTCTTCTGATAAAATTAAAGAAATTTTAGAAAGATTGGATTTTGAAATTCTAAGTTTAAATGAAAAAGAATTAAAGGTTTTAAGTCCGAATTAT
>JBJOIA010000218.1:0-6997 GCA_046047395.1 Bacteroidota bacterium
TGGCTATTCAGTAAAGAATTTGAGAATAGTTCTCCAAAAGGAATTGGATTAAGTCAATGGAGATTCAATATTGGGGCCGGCTCAGCGCAGCAAGGTGATTACAGTGGTATAAAGGATGAATGGAGAAGATCTGAATCTATGATAGAACCCGATGGGGTTTGGAATTGGGATACTCAATTAGGACAGAGATGGTTTTTAAAGGCGGCTCAATCCAGAGGTGTGGAGAATTTTATTGGATTTGTAAACTCTCCGCCAGTAGCTCTTACAAAAAATGCAAAAGCCTATTCATCAGGAGATAAATATTTTAATCTTTCTGAATTCACCTATAATGATTATGCCAAATTTCTTGCAAGCGTTATTTATAATATTCAAGATAAAGACTCCGTTTTTCTAAACTCAATAAGTCCATTTAACGAACCACAATGGGATTGGGCAGATGGGTCACAAGAAGGGAGCCCCATCCAAAATTATGAAATAAAGGATATTGCAAAGGTTATTGACCAGCTTTTCAAGCAAAGAAATATCCAAACAAAAATTGAAATTACTGAAGCCGGAAAGCTAAACTACCTATTTGAAAAAGCAGATAAACCTGGAAGAGGAGAACAAATTAAAACTTTTTTCGATCCTGTTTCGAAATATTATTCAGGAAATATATCCAGAATTTCTAAAACCATTTCCGCGCATAGTTATTTCACCACTTGGCCCTTAGATACTCTTGTAGCTGTAAGAGAATTGGTCAAAAAAGAAATTGAAAAACTGGCCTTTCCAGTTGAATTTATCATGTCGGAGTACTGTATTTTAGATGATAATAAAGAAATAAAAGGAAATAAAAGAGATTTGGGAATAAATACGGCTCTTTATGTAGCAAGGATTATATTCGCAGATTTATCCATTGCCAATGCGAGTTCTTGGTCTTGGTGGCTGGCAATTTCACCGTATAATTTTAAAGATGGCTTAATTTATATTGATAAAAATACCCAAAATGGAAAATTTTATGATTCAAAAACCCTTTGGGCACTTGGTAATTATTCTAGATTTATTCGTCCGGGAATGCAGAGATATGAATTAATCAGAAATGATAATCTCTCCAAGGCTGAATCCTTGGAAAACCTCATGGCTAGTTCCTACCTTTCAGAAGATAAAAAATTTATCACTTCTGTTTTTGTGAATTATTCTGAAAATGAAAAGGAAATCAATTTTGATCTTTCCAATCTACCCCTTGAAAATGATCTAAATATTTATATCACAGATAAGGAAAGAAACCTAAAATTTTCAGGGAAATTATCAAAAACAGATAATCTAATTATCCCACCAAAATCTATTCTCACCCTTTCAAATATGGATTAATTTAGTATAAATCCTATATTATCCGTAGTTTTGCAGGATGAAACAATATTTCAATCTATTCGATTTCAACCAAAAAGTTAATTATAAAACAGAAGCATTATCAGGTTTAACCGTCGCTCTGGCACTGGTACCGGAGGCAGTAGCTTTTGCCCTATTAGCTGGATTACATCCTCTTACTGGTTTATATGCTGCGTTCATGATGGGGTTTGTCACTTCCATTTTAGGAGGAAGACCTGGCATGATTTCAGGGGCAACTGGCGCTGTAGCTGTTGTATTCCTTGGTTTAATCTCAGAATTAAAAGCCGCAAATCCAGAAATCAATCTGGATCAAATCACGCAATACGTTTTCATTACGGTTATTTTAGCTGGAATTATCCAATTAATTGCAGGTTTTTTAAAATTAGGAAAACTCATGAGACTTGTGCCGCAACCCGTTATTTTCGGTTTTGTAAACGGTTTAGCCATTATCATTTTTTCTGCACAAATACCTCAATTTACGGTTGATAGTACCAACCCCAATGCCCCATGGATGCAAGGGGAACAATTGTATACTTTCTCCGGTTTAGTCGCCATGGCAATTTTAATAATATGGGGCCTACCTAAAATTACCAGAGCTTTCCCCTCTGGTCTAGCTGCAATACTTGCGATTTTTGGAGTTGTCTATTTCTTCGATATTGAAACTACTACCGTTGGCAATATCGCCTCGGTTAGCGGAGGTTTTCCTTTTCCGAAAATACCAAACGTACCATTTAATTTGGAGACCTTTTTAATGATCCTTCCCTATTCCGCAATCGTTGCTGGAGTTGGTTTAATTGAATCATTACTTACATTAAATATAATCGACGAAATAACTCAGACAAAAGGAAGAGGAAATAAAGAAGCTATTGCACAAGGAACTGCCAATATATTATCAGGATTTTTCCTAGGTATGGGTGGTTGTGCAATGATTGGACAAAGTTTAATCAACATCTCCTCCGGTTCAAGGGCAAGAATGGCAGGTATCGTAGCCTCCGTTATGTTATTAATTTTTGTATTATTTGGTGCCCCAATTATCCAACAATTACCTATGGCTGCCCTAACTGGTTTAATGATTATGGTTTCAATTGGAACTTTTGAATGGGCTAGCTTTAAGATTTTCAATAAAATGCCTAAATCAGATATTTTTGTCATGCTAACAGTTATGATTGTTACTGTTTTACTTCATAATTTGGCTTTAGCAGTATTAATTGGAGTAATTATCGCAGCATTAGTGTTTGCATGGGATAATGCCAAAAGAATTCGTGCCAGAAAAATAATTGATGAAAATGGAATAAAATATTATGAAATTTATGGCCCACTTTTCTTTGGTTCTGTTTCTGCTTTTAATGAAAAATTTGATATCCAAAACGACCCAAAAAAAGTAGTGATAGATTTTTTCGAAAGTAGAATAGTGGATATGTCTGCGATCGAAGCTTTAAATAAACTAACAGAAAGATATAAAAATGCCGGTAAGGAAATTCAATTGAAACATCTTTCGCCTGATTGTAGAAATTTATTAAAAAACGCAGCGGATATTATCGATATTAATGTTTTAGAAGACCCAACTTATAAAGTAATTAACGATTAATCTTTTTCTTTTGAATTATTTAAAGAACTTATTTCAAAAGAAATTCGTTATATTTCTGTATTCAATCAAGAATAATGGCCGATTCTCAACATATAAAATCAACCTTCCCTGTAACAGGTATGACCTGTGCCTCCTGTGCCAGTAGTGCGGAAACCATTATCCAAAATCAAGATGGGGTTTACCAAGCTTCCGTTAATTTTGCAACAGGAAACCTCCAAGTTGAATATGATCCAATAGAAATCAATCCAAATTCTATGAAGGAAGCCCTTCAATTTGTTGGTTTTGATTTATTGATCGAGGAAAAAGAAAGTTCACAAGAGTCCCTTGAGGAATTACAAATAAAAAAATTAAAAAAATTAAAATTCCGAACCTATGGGGCAATTTCACTTTCCCTTCCAATCATTTTAATTGGAATGGTATTCCCTCAAATTCCTTATGCAAAATTTTGGATGTGGATTTTATCTAGCCCCGTGCTATTTTATTTTGGGAAGGAATTCTTTATAAATGCTTTTAAACAAGCAAAAAATAAAATGGCCAATATGGACACTCTCGTATCCTTAAGTACGGGAATAGCCTATATATTCAGTTTATTCAATCTATTTTATCCTGAATACTGGCTAGAAAAAGGACTTGAACCACATGTTTATTTTGAGGCATCTGCCGTGGTAATAGCCTTTATTCTTCTTGGAAAATTATTGGAAGAAAATGCCAAAAGCTCCACTTCGAATGCTATTAAAAAATTAATGGGACTTCAACCCAAAGAGGTTACCATTATCACAAATGAGCAATTAGAAAAAACTATTTTTATCGAGGAAATTAGTATAGGAGATATTATTCTGGTAAAACCTGGCGAAAAAATTGCCGTAGATGGAATAATTACCCAAGGCCAGTCTTTTGTGGATGAAAGTATGCTCACTGGTGAACCCCTGCCAGTAGAAAAAAAAGAAATGGATAAGGTATTTGCAGGGACTATCAACCAAAAAGGTGCCTTTCAATTCCAAGCAGAAAATATTGGAAAAAATACATTACTAGCTCAGATCATCCAAACCGTTCAAAATGCACAAGGATCAAAAGCTCCGGTACAAAAACTCGTTGATAAAATTGCTAGGATATTTGTCCCTACCGTCATTATTATTGCCCTATTGAGTTTTATTTTCTGGATAAGCTTTGGGGGAGAAAATAAATTCGCACAAGGACTCCTAGCGGCTGTCACAGTTCTGGTAATTGCTTGTCCTTGCGCACTCGGATTAGCCACTCCTACTGCCATCATGGTTGGAGTAGGAAAAGGTGCAGAAAATGGGATTTTAATAAAAGATGCTGAAAGTTTGGAATTTGCTAAGAAGATGGATGCGATTATTCTGGATAAAACAGGAACTATTACAAAAGGAAAACCCATTTTGACCAATATCCTTTGGGATAACGAAAATGAAATATTAATTGATGAACTGGTAAGCTTAGAAAAACAATCTGAACATCCTTTAGCGGAAGCAGTAATTGCTCATTTTAGAGATTTTAAAGATAAAAAAATCCATTCATTTGAAAGCATAACAGGAAACGGACTTAAGGGTAAAATTGGCGATATAGATTATTTTATTGGCAACAGTAAATTAATGGAAGCAAACCAGATTTCGATTTCAGAAAAATTAATTCTCAAAGCAAAAGAATGGAGTTCAGATGCTAAAACGGTGATTTGGTTTGCAAATTCCTCTAAAGCCCTAGCAATTATTGCTATTGAAGATGAAATCAAAGAAAGTTCTATTCAAGCTATTCAAAAACTTCAGTCCTTGGGAATTGAAACTTATATGCTTACTGGAGATAATACCCAAACAGCGGCATCAATTGCTAAAAAAGCATCTATAAGTAATTTCGAGGCAGAATTTATGCCACAGGATAAGGCAAATTTTATAAAAAATTTACAAACGAACGGAAAAATAGTTGGGATGGTTGGAGATGGAATAAATGATAGTACCGCCTTAGCAACTGCCGATATCAGCATTGCCATGGGGTCAGGCTCTGATATTGCTATGGATGTGGCTAAAATGACGATTATTTCCTCAGATTTAAATAAAATTCCTTTTGCAATTAAACTCTCCCATCAAACAGTTGCAACTGTAAAACAAAATTTATTCTGGGCATTCATTTATAATATTATCGGCATTCCAATTGCAGCAGGAATGTTATATCCAATCAATGGGTTCTTATTAAATCCAATGATTGCAGGAGCAGCGATGGCAATGTCTTCTGTTTCTGTGGTAAGTAATAGTTTATTATTAAAATTTAAAAATTAAAATAATGATGAAATTTAAAACGAATATTAATTGCGGTGGCTGTATAGCAAGAGTTAAACCCCATTTAGATAAATTAGAAGGCATTGGATCCTGGGAAGTTGATACGGATAATCCTGATAAAATTTTAAAAATTGAAAGCATTAGCGCAAACCCTGAAGATATTACCAGCCTCTTGAAAAAATGCGGTTTTAATGCTGAATTGATTAACTAATATTTTCATATTGTTTTATCCAAGAAAAATGCTCTTCACAAACTTGATGGGCATTTTTTTGTATAAATTCTACAAAAGCTTTGGAAGCAGGAGTTAATTTCCGATTCTTTAACCAAACTAATTTCCATTGTGTTTTTATGGGTAATTTTTTGGTAGGAATAATCCGTAATGAACCCTCCAAAATCTCATGCTTTATACCAACTACTGGCAAAATAGATACCCCTAAACCTGCCAAAACAGCTTGCTTCACGGCCTCATTGGAAGTCAATTCTAGTTTCTTTCGATTTTTCATCTTGTCTTTAGAAAAATATTCAGACATAATTTTTCTCGTTACGGAACCTTCTTCCCGAAAAATATAATGATCCGATCCCTTGATTTTACTAGGACCTACCAAATAAAGATAATTTTCCAATAAATCCACATATTCCAAATCCAAATCATCCGGCATTATCGAAATTACGGCAAAATCGATTTCATGCTTTTTTAAACTATTTAATACCTGAGACCTATTGGTAATGTCTAATACTAAATCTATTCCCTCATGGATAGAGAAAAAATCTTTAATAAAATAAGGTACCAAATACTTTCCCGTAGAGGCAGAAGATATTCGAATCTTCCCTTTCAACATCCCCTCATAATCCTTGGTTTTAAATTTTAAATTCTCTAAATCCTCCATTACCTTCTGCGCCATTTCTGCTATTTCATATCCAAAATCTGTAATATGTAATCTGCGTCTATATAATTCTGTCAGAGGTATACTAAATTGATCTTGGAAATTTTTCAATTGAATTGAAACCGAAGGCTGTGTCATATTTAATTCCTCTGAGGCACGTGTAATACTCTGAAATTCAACGATTTTCAAAAAAACTCTTAACTGATTGATAGTATAGTTCATAAAATTAGACTATGATTGTAATAGTAAATATAAATAAAAATATATGAATTTTAACTTTTATTTTTGTAAAAAAAACAAAGTATGAATCAAACTTTTACCATTCAAAAAATTCAATCCGCTTTTCTTTTAGACAATCTCAGCATTCTTACTTTCATTATGGTGGCCATTATTGGTACCGTGGTTATTCGTTTTAGTAAGAATTATCTTGATGGCGAAAAATCTAAAACGAAATTTTTACAAAATTTAGTATTAACCCTAGGTTCAATTAGTCTATTTCTAATTTCAGGTGATCTAATTATTCTTTGGATTGCTTGGGTGAGTACCAGTTTGTTCCTTCATCAATTACTCATCCATTACCCGGATCGTCCCAAGGCCCAAGCAGCAGCAAAAAATAAATATATCTTGGCAAGAATTGGCGACGGACTATTATTGATTGCTTTTTATATGTTAAATGAAGAATTTCATACTACCAATATCAAAGAAATCCTAGCCTCCTTGGAAATAACAACCAAATATTCAATTCGCCTTGAAATAAGTGGTTTACTTTTAGTTTTGGCTGCCATCGTCAAATCTGCTCAAATACCTTTCCAAGGTTGGCTTCTGGATGTGATGGAGGCACCAACACCAGTTTCTGCTCTATTGCATGCCGG
>JBJOIA010000219.1:0-2810 GCA_046047395.1 Bacteroidota bacterium
GACTGACTCTAATAGTCCTGGACCCAATTTTTTGTGGATTTCAAGGCATATTCCTATAATTCTTCCTGTTAATAAATTATTTTCCATTTTTTTATTAAATTATTTTAATTTTCAATAAAAAGTTTGATAATTTTTTTTCTCAGTGAAATCTCTATTTCTCTGGGTGAAAAACGGAAAACAAAAAATGATTTTAATCAATTTATTGATTCAATAAAAAATTTAATTGAATCAATAAAAGCCGTAAATTTGTAGAAAATAAAAAAGTATGAGAAGAGAAGTATTTGCTGATTATTTCAAAAATTTACAGGATTCAATTTGTAAGCAGATTGAAGAAGTGGATGGAGGCGCGAAATTCAGGGAGGATTTATGGGAAAGACCAGAAGGGGGGGGAGGAAGATCTCGCGTGATTGTAAATGGTAATATTTTAGAAAAGGCCGGTGTAAATTTTTCTGCAGTCCATGGAGCTTTACATCCTAAGATGGTTACTTCTTTGAAAGTGGAGGAAGATACAGAATTTTTTGCTTCAGGCGTATCCATTGTAATGCATCCAGAGAATCCTTGGGTTCCAATTATTCATATGAATGTCCGTTATTTTGAATTGGCTAATGGAAAATACTGGTTTGGTGGAGGAATTGATTTAACCCCTCATATTGTTGATGTAGATCAAGCAAAATGGTTTCATGCCCAAATAAAGCAAGTTTGCGACCGTTTTAACCCAAATTATTATTCTGAATATAAAAAATGGGCAGATGATTATTTTTATAATTCCCATAGAGAGGAAACAAGAGGTATAGGAGGAATATTTTTCGATTATCTATCAGCTGATCCGATGGATTTGGATGGAAAATTAAAAATTTGGGAATTTGTAAAAGCAGTTGGCGAGAGTTTTGCCCCAATTTATGGACATTTAATGCAAGAAAATGCACTAAAACCCTATGGCAAGGAGGAAAAGGATTTCCAATTCCTTAGACGAGGAAGATATGTTGAATTCAATCTTATCCACGACAGAGGTACAAAGTTTGGACTAGAAACCAATGGAAGAACTGAATCTATTTTAATGTCCTTACCCCCAATGGCCACCTGGGAATATATGTATGATGCGTCTTCTAATAAATATGCTAAAGAAACTTTTCAGTATTTGAAAAAAGGAAGTTTTTAAACTATTCCCCAATCAATATTTCATCAATTCCTTCCTTGGAAATGAATAAAAATCTTGGAGGAGAAGGAACAAGTACCAATTTAGCGCCATTTGCAGGGTCTTTTTTCCATGCAACTTCTACTCCATCTTCCGGTGAAAGACTTACATTGCCTTCTTCATCTATCTTGAATTTTTTGGCTAAATAAGCTGTTGGAAGAAGAACATCTGAGTGTGGACAATATTTATCGTGGATATCATCCAATTGATTTTCTATTTCAGTGCCATATTCCTCATTGAAGTCGTCCTCCAAATCATGTAATTCTTCTTCAATATCATCATATTTTTCATCAGCATAAGTTAACTGACTTAATTCTAATCGCTTTTCTAAGATGGCAATAATTGCCTCATCCATTTTCGACATATCTCTTTATTTGTTTATACAAAACTAAAAATATTTTTTCGCATCTTTGTTTAAAAAATTACAAAATTTGTGAAATTCAGGTCTTATAAACATATTCTTCAATTTAAATTCGATGCAGGAACCTCTAGAGGTGTTCTAAAAACAAAGAATTCCTATGTTTTAGAAATTTGGGAGGAAGGAAATGAGGCTCGAAAAGGAATAGGGGAGGCTGGTCCTTTGTTTGGTTTGAGTCCCGAATTTCAAGAAGATTTACTTCAATCCTTTAATAATCGGATAGAAAAAATTTTTAAAGATGGTTTTCCGCGAGATAAAGAAGCATTTCAATCTTGGTTGAAGACAAATCCTATCCCCGAAGCTAGTTTTCAGATGGCCTTTGAAATGGCTTATTTAAATTGGTTGAATTTTGGTAAGGATATTTATTTTCAAAATGATTTTTCGAATAGAAAATCTCAAATTCCAATCAATGGATTAATTTGGATGGGAGAAAAAGATTTCATGCTAAAACAAATTCGTGAGAAGATCGATACAGGTTTTACTTGTTTGAAGATGAAAATTGGGGCAATTAATTTTCAAGATGAAATTTCAATCTTAGAATATATTCGTAAAGAATTCTCCTCTGAATTTCTTAAAATTCGTGTGGATGCAAATGGTGCATTTAATCCAAAATCGGCATTGCAAAAATTGGAGGAAATAAGTAAATATGATGTTCATTCTATTGAACAGCCGATAATGGCAGGCCAAATTAAGGAGATGGCAGAACTTTGTAAATCGACTCCCTTACCAATCGCTCTGGATGAAGAATTAATTGGAATTCGAGAATTTTCTGCTAAAAATAATTTGATAAATGAAATAAAACCCCAATATTTAATTTTTAAGCCAAGTCTTTTAGGTGGTTTTGTTCAAACAAATGAGTGGATTGAATTGGCGGAAAATAAAGATATTCCTTGGTGGATAACCTCTGCTTTGGAATCTAATTATGGACTCAATGCGATTGCACAATTTGCAGCAGAATATGAGAATGATTTAGAACAAGGATTAGGAACCGGTTCTTTATATCACAATAATTTTGATTCAGATTTAAGAATTGATTCAGGTTATATTAAATTAATTTAAACCTTAAAACTTGAAATTTTGATATCCAGTTTATTAAACCTTATTCTTTCCATTCGAAATTATTTTTACCATCGTGGTTGGTTTAAATCTGTTTATTTCGAAAATCCAAAATCAATCGTAGTTGGTAATTTATCTCTA
>JBJOIA010000220.1:0-2921 GCA_046047395.1 Bacteroidota bacterium
TTTTTCTCCATCAATAGGATATTCTAATGCAACTACACTAGCTTTTTTATAAGCATTTTTTAACTTAACTTCTTCAATAATCTTTTCGTTATATTTGAATAAATATTCCATCTTAAACAATTATATTTTTACAAATTGCATTGGCCACAGCAATTCCATCTAAAGCAGCGGACATAATTCCCCCAGCATACCCAGCTCCCTCCCCACAAGGATATAAGCCCTTAATTTCAGGATGTTGCAAACTCTCATTGTCCCTTGGTATTTTTACAGGTGAAGATGTTCGGCTTTCAAGTCCAATAATTTGACTAATATTTGTTCCAAAGCCTCTTAATTTTCCATTAAATTGATATAATCCATCAGATAAAGGCATGGATATATTTTCAGGTAATAATTCTCTGAATTCACCCTGAAACAAACCAGGAACATAGGAAGTCTCTAGTAATTCATTACTTATTTTAGATCGAATAAAATCTCCCGTTAATTGTCCCATTGCCCTTTGGGTTCCACCACTTAATTCATGTGCTTTTTTTTCTAAACTTTCCTGATAATACATTCCCTTTAATGCACCAAAATCATTGAATTCAAGAAAATCTTCCTCATCAACTGCTACTACCATTCCGGAATTAGCATATTTTGAGTCTCTCCTACTTGGAGACATTCCATTAACAACTACTTCATTTTGAGAAGTTGCTGAAGGAACTATAAAACCTCCAGGACACATACAAAATGAAAAGACACCTTTCTTTTTATTCTTATATAAAGATTGGGTTACTAAACTAAAACTTGCTGCAGGTAGATATTCAGGCCTTTTTTTAATTTTATATTGTGCTTGATCGATAAAATTCTGTTGCATTTCAATTCTAACTCCAATTGCAAAAGGCTTCGTTTCAATTTTAATAGATTTTTTGTCCAATAATTTGAATATATCCCTTGCAGAATGTCCTGTAGCCAATATTAACCTATCTCCCTCAAAAACCTTGCCAGATTCAGTTTTAATTCCCTTTATTCGATTATTGTCAATATCAAAATCAATCAATCTTTCATTAAAATAAATTTCTCCTCCTGATCGAATGATATAATTCCTGATGGATTCAATAATTCCCGGCAATTTATTCGTGCCAATATGTGGATGTGCCTCAAATAAAATATCAGGATTGGCCCCATGCCCTACTAATGTATTTAAAACATTTCTAATATCCCCTTTTTTCTTGGATCTAGTGTATAATTTTCCATCTGAATAAGTTCCAGCTCCCCCTTCGCCAAAACAATAATTACTATTTGAATCTACTATATTAAAACGATTGATAGCCGCTAAATCTCTTCTTCTTGCTCTAACATCCTTTCCCCTCTCAATAATTATAGGTTTAATGCCATTTTTTACCAATTCCAATGCAGAAAATAATCCAGCTGGCCCTGCTCCTATTATTAAGACCTTATTTTTGGATTTGGATACCTCGAATTCTTTTAATTCAACTTCTTTTGAAAAACTATAATCTTTGGGATAAAAACCATATTTTAAATTGAATTTAATTTTTCCCCCTCTTGCATCTATTGATTTACGTTCTAATCGATAATTTGAATTATCCATTAAATCTTTTCCAACCTTTTTCAACAAAAAGGATTCTAATTCAGTTAATGAAGTAAAAATTTCCGGAGAAACAATAAATTCTCTAAATTCAACCATAATTTAATTTTCTGCAATTTACAAAAGAAATGAACAAGCTAGGTCAAGAAACGAGTCCTTATTTATTACAACATAAAAATAATCCTGTAGATTGGTATCCTTGGAATGAAGAGGCTTTGAATTTAGCTCAAAAACTTAACAAACCTATAATTTTAAGTATTGGATATTCTGCTTGTCATTGGTGCCATGTAATGGAAAAAGAATGCTTTGAAGATAATTCCGTTGCAGATTTAATGAATATGGAATTTATCAATATTAAGGTAGATCGTGAAGAAAGACCTGATATTGATATGATTTATATGGAATCAATCCATATGATGGGTTTACAAGGTGGATGGCCTTTAAATGTATTTCTATTACCAAATCAAAAACCTTTTTACGGAGGCACTTATTTTCCAAAAGGAAAATGGATTCAATTATTAGAATCTATTGCAAATGCTTTTAAAAATCATTATCCAGAATTAGAAAAATCTGCAAATAATTTCTCTGAAGCATTAAATAAAGAATTAATTGGGTCTGATTCTGAAATTTTCACCACTTCTTTTGAAAAAATTTGGGAAAAAATGCGAACTGGATTTGATCCAAAATATGGGGGACTAAATAAGGCGCCTAAATTTCCTATGCCCTCATTAGGAATATTTTTAGAATCCTTGCCTTATCAATTAAATGAATCAAAAGAAATTCATCATATTTCTGATCTGCAATTAAAAAGAATGGCAATGGGTGGTATTTTTGATCAAATAGAAGGTGGCTTTGCCCGTTATTCTGTAGACTCAGAATGGTTTGCCCCTCATTTTGAGAAAATGCTTTATGACAATGGTCAATTATTGCATTATTATGCCTTGGCATTTAAAAGAACTCATTCCCCACTTTATTTAGAAGTAATTAAACAAACAATTGATTTTTTAGAAAAATCATTAAAAGCCCCGAATGGCTTATTTTATTCTGCTCTTGATGCAGATTCTGATGGAGAGGAAGGAAAATATTATACCATAAATTTTGAGGAATTAAATGATGTATTGCCCTATGAAAATAATATTGAATTTTATGATGCATATAGTTTAAAACTAGAGGGAAATTGGGAGGGGAATCGTAATATATTCTATAAAACCCATGAATTTCTCAATAAATCCTTTGAAAAACATTTAAATATTATTTTAGGTTTAAGGAGAAAATCGATTTCTCCTGGTTTAGATAATAAAATGTTAAGTTCTTGGAATTCAATGGTTTGTATTGG
>JBJOIA010000221.1:0-8551 GCA_046047395.1 Bacteroidota bacterium
AGAAATCGATCCTTTATTTAGCTGGAACGGAATTAGATTTTTCGGATGGTTTAAATGGAAAGGGTTTTCAATTTCATAATCCTAATGCCACGCGTACTTGCGGATGTGGGGAAAGTTTTTCTATTTAAAGACTTAATTGATTGGCCTCGAGAATATAGGGGCTAAGATATTTAAATATTCTATCGATTGGAAGGCCCATAACAGTATAATAGGAGCCTTCCAATTTTTTTATCCCAACCATTCCGAAAAAATCCTGGATTCCATAAGCGCCAGCCTTATCCATACCTTTTCTTTGTTTTATATAAAATTCAATTTCCCATTTTGCTAAATCCTTTACTTGCACGAAGGTAGAATCCGATTCAATAATTTTCTTTCCATCTGGCAAAACCAAACAAAAGGCCGTAATCACTTGGTGGGTTTTCCCGGAAAGCGATTGTAACATCTGAAAGGCCTCTGCTGAGTTTTCAGGCTTATTCAAAATTTTTCCTTCAATGATTACTACGGTATCAGAACATAGGATCAGGCTTTTTTTATTTACCAAAGGAAGGATTGAATCAGCTTTTTTCTCTGATAAATACGCTGGGACTTTTTCTACAGATAAATCTTCTGGAAAATTTTCTTCAATATAAGAAGGTAATACCGTAAAATTTAAACCACATTCCTGAAGTATCTCTTTTCTTCTTGGAGAATTAGACCCCAGTATCAAAGGGTATTGTAGATTAAATTTTAAATTTTCCATGATGCACAATTATTATATTCAAATGTAATTAATACCAATAAATTAACCAATACATTTTTTTTACAATAATTCTGAACTAATTATTAGCAATTTTAGTTTAAAAAATATTATAAACTCTTAATAATTTAAATTCAATGAAAAAAGTATTATTAATTTCAGCAATTGTCTTAGGAACAATCGCTACTTCATTCGCTCAAAACAAAACCTTAAAAATTTCAAACTCTGCAAGTTCAATTCAGTGGTATGCAGAAAAAGTAACAGGAAAACATAATGGAACGGTAGATTTAAAATCTGGTGAAGTTAGTATTTCTGGAAACAAATTAGTAGGTGGTAGCTTCACCGTTGAACTTTCATCTTTAAAGGATGTTGATATTGAAGATGCAGGTTATAGAGGAAAATTAGAAGGTCATTTAAAATCTGCAGACTTTTTTGATGCGGAAAAATTCCCAACTGCAACTTTTAAGATTAAGTCGGTAAATGGAAATACGATTTCTGGGGACATGACGATCAAAGGAAAAACGAATCCTGTTTCTTTCCCAGCAACTGTTTCAATTACCAATGGAAAATTAGTTGCAAGTGCAGAAATCACTATTGACCGTACGAAATATGGTTTAATTTATAATTCAAAATCTTTCTTTGCTTCAATTGGAGACAAAGCGATTTATGATGATTTTAAATTAGTAGTAAAATTAGTTTCAGAATAATATGACAATTATTGAAGCATTAAATACAAGATATGCCGTCAAGAAAATGACTGGCAATCCAGTTTCTGAGGAAAAGGTTGAAAATATTTTAGAGGCAATTCGTTTATCTGCAGTAGGATTCGGATTGCAACCATACCAAATTTTGGTGATCAAGGACGCTGAATTAAAGGCAAAATTAAGTCCTGCTGCTTTTAACCAACCTCAAATTACGGGTTCTTCTCATTTATTGGTATTTACTACCTGGACGGCTGTAACTGATAAGCATGTGGAAGATTATATGAAATTAATCGCAGATACAAGAGGTGTTTCAATGGAAAGTCTTACAGATTTTTCTAATGGAATTAAAGGTGCATTGGTATCTAAACCCATTGAACAGCAACAAGCTTGGATGGCAAAACAAACCTATATTGCACTAGGCACAGCTTTACTTTCTGCAGCAGAACAAGGTGTTGATTCTACTCCTATGGAAGGATTCAACCCAGCAGCTGTAGATGAAGTTTTAGGTTTAAATGAGAAAGGCTTAAAATCTGTATTAATGCTTGCCTTAGGGGAAAAAGATACAGAGGGCGACTATTTATTTGGCGCTAAAAAAGTAAGAAAATCAAAAGAAGATTTATTTATTAGGCTTTAATCCTAATTTTTCACCTTCTTTATAAAGAAAATCGAGAGATTTTTCTAAGTCGTTAGGGATTATACCATCCAATATCGCTTCGCGAATTGCGGATTTTATAATCCCTACTTCTTTTCCAGGTCCTATTCCAAATATTTCCATAATCATTTCACCAGTAATGACTGGCTGGAAATTTCTAACTTTATCTTTCTCTTCAACCTCTTTTAGTTTTTCTTCAACAATTAGAAAATTCTTCGTATATTTTTGTACCTTATTGGGATTTTTGGACGTAATATCCGCCCTGCAAAGCATCATTAAATCATCTATATCATCTCCTGCCTCAAACAACAATCTCCTGATAGCAGAATCGGTAATTTCTTCCTTAGTGAGGGCGATAGGACGAAGGTGTAGCCGAACTAATTTTTGAACATATTTCATTTTTTCGTTCAAGGGCAATTTCAGTTCCCGAAAAATTCGAGGAACCATTCGCGCACCTAAATCCTCATGCCCGTGGAAAGTCCAGCCCTTATTTTCATCGAATCTCTTTGTATTGGGTTTTGCAATATCATGAAGTACTGCTGCCCAACGAAGCCAAAGGTCCTTGGTATGAAGGGAAATATTATCCAAGACTTGAAGGGTATGATAAAAATTATCTTTATGGCCTCTTCCCTTTTCAACCTCCACCCCTTTAAGGTAAGTGAATTCAGGAAAAATCAAATTTAAAATTCCAGAGGAATCCAATAATAAAAAGCCAAAAGAAGGTTTATCTGCAAGAATTATTTTGTTCAATTCATCTGCAATCCGTTCTTTGGAAATAATGGCCAAACGATCTTTCTCATTGATTAGCGAATCAAAGGTATTGGGTTCGATATCAAAACCCAATTGAGTGGCAAAACGAATTGCTCGCATCATTCTTAGGGGATCATCAGAAAAAGTAATACCTGGCTCTAATGGAGTTCGAATTATTTTCTTTTTAAGATCTTTAATTCCATCAAATGGGTCAAGAAATTCTCCCCAAGATGATTTATTAAGAGAAATTGCCATCGCATTGATCGTAAAATCTCTTCTATTTTGGTCGTCTTGCAAGCTACCCTCCTCTACTGTAGGTTTTCTTGATTCTCTATTATAAGATTCTTTTCTTGCACCTACGAATTCTAATTCATATCCATCTTCCGTACGGATCATAGCTGTGCCAAAATTCTTAAAAACAGCAACAGCATATTCTGGAAGATTTAGATTTTTGGCAACCTGAAGAGCCAATTGGATACCTGAGCCTATACAAACAATATCAATATCCTTTCCTGCCCGATTCAAAATAGAATCACGCACGTAACCTCCTACTACATAGGCATCGAGATTCAATTCATCCGCCGACTGGCCAATTACCTTAAAAATCCCTTCTGATATATATTCGTTTTTATTCATTATTCCCTAATCATCTTATAATCTCCACCCAAACCTAAAGAAATTATTTTACTTGGTTTTTGGGAAAATTTATGCTTTTCACCAGGCTTTAAAATCGAATCTACCTCTTGAATTATCGAGGGAGAAATTTCTTCAAAAGATTGGGGAATTTTCTCTCCTGAGATATTCGCAGACGTTGAAACGATTGCCCTTTGGTATTTAAAAATGAGTTCTTTACAAAAACTATCTTTGACTAATCGGATCGCGATTGATCCATTGGGACCTAAAACTTTCGAGGAAACATTTTTCCCTTGAGGATAGATCACCGTAAGTGGCTCTTCGGCAAATTCAACGATATCCCAGGCAATATCTGGAACTTCTACTACATATTCTGAAAGTTGTTCTATTTTAGAAATTAGTAAAATAAGTCCTTTATCCTCAACCCGATTCTTAATTTTAAAAATTTTATCAATGGCCGAATCAAAACGCGCATCACATCCTAATCCCCAAACCGTTTCAGTAGGATAAAGAATAGTCCCTTGATTTTTAAGAGATTGAATTATTTCTTGATAATTATTTGCGCTCATGAAACTTGAAATTGATCAAAATTTAGTACAAAGGTAAAATATAATTTTTTGAAAAAGGATATTAGCAGGGAATGTTTGTAAATTTGTGGTAAATTTGTGAATTAAAGCAAGAGAATGGAATTAATTAAGGAAAAAATAAAACAGCAAATTGCTCAAGTATTAAAGGAAAAATACCATTTAGAGGAACAAAATATTGACCTTCAGGAAACAAAAAAGGAATTTGAAGGTGAATATACCTTTGTAGTTTTCCCCTTAACCAAGGCATTAAAAATGCCACCACCACAGATTGCAGAGCAAATTGGACAATCTCTTGTGGAATCAAATTCTTTAGTAACTCGCTATCAAGTAGTTCAAGGATTTTTGAACTTAAGCATAAATCATTCTGAAATTCTTAAAGAATTTATTCAATTATACCTTAAAGAAGATTTGAATCTTCCAGAGAAAAAAGAAAGAATTTTAATTGAATATTCTTCTCCCAATACGAATAAACCTTTGCACCTTGGACATCTAAGAAACAATTTCTTAGGATATTCGGTTGCAAAAATTCTTGAAGCTGCTGGCTATCAAGTTACCAAAACGAATTTAGTCAATGACCGTGGAATTCATATTTGCAAATCTATGTTGGCCTACCAGCTATTTGGCAATAATGAAAATCCGGAGTCTTCTGGAGTAAAAGGGGATCATTTAGTAGGAAAGTACTATGTATTATTCGACCAGCATTACAAGAAGGAGATGGAGGAATTAATTGCTGGGGGAATGGACAAAGAAAAAGCAAAGACAGAGGCTCCTCTATTGAAAAAAGCTCAAGAGATGTTATTAGCTTGGGAAAATGGAGACCATGAGGTGGTGGAATTATGGAAAATGATGAATGATTGGGTCTTTGCTGGATTTGAACAATCCTACCAACAAATGGGAGTTGAATTTGATAAAATATATAAAGAATCCAATACCTATTTATTAGGAAAAGAGCTCGTAGAGGAAGGATTAAAAATGGGAGTATTCTTTAAAAAAGAAGATGGTTCGGTTTGGATTAACTTAGAGGAAGAAGGTTTAGATGAAAAATTGGTATTAAGAAAAGATGGTACCTCGGTTTATATTACACAAGACATGGGAACAGCCAAACTTAAATATGAGGATTTTGGCATGGATCGTTCAATTTATGTTGTAGGAAACGAGCAAGACTATCATTTTGAAGTACTATTTACCATTTTAAAGAAATTAAATAAGCCTTATTCAACAGGAAACTACCACTTATCTTATGGAATGGTAGATTTACCTTCTGGTAAGATGAAATCTAGAGAGGGAACCGTAGTAGATGCCGATGATTTAATGCAAGAAATGATTGATACTGCGAAGGAAAGAACATTGGAATTAGGGAAAATTGAAGGTTTTTCAAAGGAGGAATCCGATGAATTATTTCATAACCTAGGCTTAGGAGCCTTAAAATATTTTTTATTGAAAGTGGACCCGAAAAAAAGAATGTTGTTCGATCCGAATGAATCAATCGACTTTCAAGGAAATACCGGTCCTTTTATCCAATATACCCATGCACGAATTTGTTCAATAGAAAGAAAAATGATTGAACAGAAAATTTCTTTAAACAGAATTGATTCAAATTTGGGAATTGAGGATATAGAAAAGGAATTAATTTTAGTTTTAGGAAATTATTCATCTACCATTGAAGAGGCAGCGAAAGCTTATTCTCCTTCCACAATAGCACAATATATTTATGATTTAGCGAAATTATTTAATCGCTTTTATTATGAATTGAGTATATTAGGAGAAACTGATGAACAAAAAAGAAATCTTCGTTTAGCAATTTCTATTCAAACGAGGAAAACAATTGGGCATGGTACTTCGTTATTAGGAGTAAATGCCCCTACAAGAATGTAGAAATGTTTAGAAAAAAATTCTTTATCTATTTAATACCAATAATTATGATAATTGCAGCTTTAAAACTTGGCTCAATCTTAACGATGTTAGCCATCCCATTTACTTCAAAAAATATCGAATCAAGACCAAAGGAAATGAATGAATTCGAAAGTCCAAAATCAATTTATTCCTTTAAACTAAAGGGAATAGCTGGAAATGAAATTGATTTTTCAAAATTTAAAGGAAAGAAAATTTTAATCATGAATGTAGCCTCCAAATGTGGATATACTCCCCAATATGAAGATTGGGAGAAATTCCATAAGGCACATCCTGAAATTGTTATTTTAGGCTTCCCGGCAAATCAATTTGGGGGACAAGAGCCTGGTTCCAATGAGGAAATCGCTCAATTCTGTAAATTAAATTACGGAGTAAGTTTTCAAATGATGGAAAAAGTTGTTGTAAAAGGGAAAGAAAAGTGTGAACTTTACCAATGGCTTACCGACAAAAACTTAAATGGATGGAATGATAAAGAACCATCTTGGAATTTTTGCAAATATCTTATTAATGAAAAAGGCGAATTGGTTAAATTTTTTGCTTCGGGAGTAAAGCCAGATAATAAAGAGTTTTTAGAAGCAATTAAATAATAATATGAATCGCTGGATCGAAGCAGCAAGACCTAGAACATTACCCTTAGCATTAGCCAATATATTGCTCGGCAATTTTTTAGCTTTTTCTAAGGGTAATTTTTCATTTATAACCGGAATACTAACTATTTTAACTACCCTATTTCTACAAATCTTATCCAATTTTGCAAATGATTATGGAGACTCAAAAAAAGGAACGGATAATTTAGATAGAAAAGTCGCCATGCGAACGGTTCAAACTGGAAAAATCAGTCTAAATGAAATGAAAAAAGGGATTTACTTCCTAATGGCCATTTCCTTCCTAACTGGAATTGGCTTAATCTATTTCAGCTTAAAACAGGCTAGTTTAAATGAAATCTTGCTATTTTTGTTGCTCGGAATTTTTGCCATTCTCTCTTCCATTGGCTATACTATGGGGAAAAAACCTTATGGATATTTAGGACTTGGAGATTTATTCGTCTTTCTATTTTTTGGTTTAATTGGAACCATGGGTTCTTATTATTTACAGACCTTGGATTTTAATTATTGGATATTAATGCCCGCATCTTCCGTGGGATTTTTATCCATTGCAGTGCTAAATCTTAATAATTTAAGAGATATAGAAAATGATAAAAAAAATGGAAAAATTTCGATGGTTGTAAGGATGGGTTTCAACAAAGGAATTGTTTATCAAAAAATATTAATCCTATTCGGATGTCTAGGCTTCTTGATTTATAACTTATTTTTTAACAACTTATATTCCTATTTACTCCTAGCCTTAGGAATATTACCCCTATTGAAATTATTCTTTGAAATAAATAATAAAATGAAACCAGAAGAATTAGATCCATATTTAAAAAAGACTGCCTTAAGCACTTTATGGATGGTAATCGTATTTGGTATCAGTCAATTTATACAATAATCAAAAAAAAATGAGACCCAATTTTAAAAACCTACTCCTTATTCTACTTTTTTTTAGTTATTCTGGATTTGCGATTGCTCAAATTGATAGAACTTATAAATCTGGGATTGAACATTTAAATTCAAAAAATTATTTTGAAGCTGTTCAATTCTTTAATAAAATCATCTATAATAATAGCAAGGATCCACAACCGGAACCTTATTATTTTAGAGGATTAGCAAAATATAATTTAAGGGATTTTTCTGGGGCAAATAATGATTTTTCAGAATCTATTAACCTAAAAAATAATTATTTTGAAGCTTATAACGCAAGAGCGCAATCTTATTTTAATCAAGGTAATTATAAATTAGCTCTAAGAGATTATGATGAAACTATAAGAATAAACCCAATTGATAATCTAAGCTATTATTCAAGGGCTTTAGTAAAGAAAAATTTAGGTGAATACATGGGTGGTATTTCAGATTTAAACAAATCTATAAATTTGGCTGACAACTATGCAAATGCATTCAGCCTTAGAGGAGAGCTTAAATTTCTGACAAATGATTATAAAGGTAGCCTAGAAGATTATCTAAATGCGAATAAACTTAATCAAAAAAATATCAAGAATTTAATTGGAATAAGTAATGCTCAATTAAAATTGAATAATTTCAATGAAGCCATTAAATATATCAAGCAAGCTATAGATATCAATAGTGAAAATTCTGAATTATGGAATTTATTGGGTTTTGCCTATATCAACTCAAAGGAATTAAATACCGATAATCAAAATTTAAATGAGGCAGTTCAAGCCTATTCAAATTCCATTAATTTAAATAAGGAGAATCCTGAGGCCTATTATGGAAGAGGATTTGCAAAGGAAATACTTGGTGATTTTACAGGTGCAAAAATGGATTTTGATTTAGCAGAGGAATTTGATCCAAAAAAATATGCTACAAAGGTTCGAGGAAAAGATTTAAAAATAGTAGAAACAGAATATAAAAAAATTCTAAGTGAATTAAATATCAGTTTAGATATCAATCAAAATATTGAAAAATTTGATAATCTTTATTTCAATAGAGGTTATTCAAAAATTAAACTGAATGATTATAGT
>JBJOIA010000222.1:0-3107 GCA_046047395.1 Bacteroidota bacterium
ATTATAAAAAAGGTTAACTATGAAAACATCAACACAAATTACCCTTAAGTGGGGCCTAATCTCTGGGATTGTTTATTTTATTTCAACTTTTATTCAGCAATATGCTGGTTTAATGGATGAGTTAATTGAAGCGAATTCTTGGATTGCAATTTTAATAGGAACTATTTTAAATGTAACTTTTATCTTTCTTACTTTAAAGGAATTTAGAGAGGAAAATGAAGGTTTTATTAGTTATAAGAAGGGATTGGGTGTCTCTACTCTATTAGGAGGTATTTCTGGGGTTGTTACAGGTATTTTTAATTATGTTTATTTGAGTTTCATTGATACAAATTTTGTAGAAAAACAAATGGATAAAGTTAGAGACCAATGGGAACAACAAGGCCTTACAGCATCTCAAATTGAGTCTGCTGAAGGAATTACGAAAATATTTATGGGTCCTGGTGCCCAATTTGTAATGATTATTTTATTTTCTATTATTTTCCATGTGCTTTTAGGTTTAATTGTAGCAGCAATCGTGAAAAGAGAAAAACCTATTTTTGATTAATCAATATGATAAAAATCGCAATCAAGGAATTTAAAAACTTTTTCAATGATTTAATTGGAATAGGTTTTTTAAGTTCCTTTTTTCTTTTAACTGGATTTTTTAGTTGGTACGTAGAAGGAAATATTATTGAATTTGGCTATGCTGAATTAACTGTATTTTTTACTATGGTCCCTTGGTTCTTTTTGTTATTAACTCCTGCCTTAGCAATGAAATTAATAGGTGAGGAGTATGAAAATAAAACAATAGATTTATTATTGGTACAGAATATTTCTCCAATTTCTATTTTATTTGGAAAGTTATTAGGAGGATTATTGCTCATCCTTATTTGTTTATTTATTAGTCTTATTTATGTTATTTCAGTAGGTTATTTAGGTAATCCTACTTTTAATTTTGACGGTTCTGTAGTAATAGGTCAATATTTGGGAATAATTTTAGCAAATATTCTTTTTTTGAATCTCTCTTTTTTGGGAAATTTTATTGCCCAAAAACAAGCTCTAGGATTTTTATTAGGTTTATTTTTGAACTTTTTAGTTTGGGAAATTCCTTCTTTAATTGAAAATTTTTCAGCTATATCATTTTTGAATTTGTTTTCTAATTCTCCATTAGCTCATTTTAACAATATTACAAAAGGCCTAATTGACTATTCTGATATGGCCTATTTTATAGGAATAAATATCATTTTATTTGGATTGAATTTTCGATTATTAAAAGCGTCTTCCAATTAGTTTTTATAATCCTCAATAGATAGAATGGTAGAACAATTTGCTAAGTCTGATTTTTCATTGCTAGCAATAAGGATTAATTTCTCTTTTTGTTCATTTAATTTTTGATAAAACCATTCTTTGGCCCTTTGATCTAAATTTGTGGTAGGCTCATCTAAAATTAGAATGGGTCTTTTGGAAAGTAAACCAATACCTAATTTTAATTTTTGTTTCATACCAGAAGAAAAATCCTTGATGAATTTGTCGTCCGTATTTTTCAATTCCGTATAATTAAGGAATGAATTTAAATTATAATCCTTGGAAATAATACCTGTTTTTATCAAAAATTGAATTAATTCTTGAATTGTATATTCTTCGATTAAATCAACATAGGGGGCAATATAATTAAATTCTCTAAAGAAGTTTTCCTTTTGAAGTTCTCCTTCTTGCTTAATGATTTGGACTTCTCCCTTACTTGGAATTAATTGACCTGATATTATTTTTAGAAGTGTAGATTTTCCAGATCCGTTATAACCTGATAAACCATAAATATTACCTAATAAAAAATCGCAGGAAATGTTTTTGAAAATCCATTCTCTACGATATTTTTTACTGATATTTTTTAATGATAATAGCATTTTATCCACGAATAATTCCTCTTTCTGAATTTTCTATGAAATGGACAATTTCATTTTTTTCTTCAGAATCAAGGATATTATTTTTTATTTCTGTTAAGGCAGCTTGGGTATTTAAACCTTTTAAGTAAATGTAGCGGTAAATCTCTTGAATTTCGGCAATTTTTTCATCTGAAAAACCTTTTCTCTTTAAGCCCAAAGAATTTATTCCTGCATAAGTTAGTGGTTCTCTTCCACATTTCACGAAATGTGGTACATCCTTTCTTACAAGTGAACCTCCTGAAATCATTACATTTTTTCCGATATGAACGAATTGATGAATTGCTGTAGTACCACCAATTACTGAATTATCTCCAACTACCACATGGCCTGCCATTTGTACCGCATTAGCAACAATTACATTGTCACCAATTATACAATCATGAGCTACATGAACATAGGCCATAATTAAACAGTTTTTACCTATTTTAGTAGTTTTTCTATCTTCTGTTCCTCTATTTAAAGTGGCACATTCTCTTATGACAGAATTATCACCTATTTCTAGTGTAGTGATTTCTCCATTAAATTTTAAATCTTGGGGAATTGCAGAAATTACAGCACCAGGAAATATTTTAACATTTTTTCCTATTCTAGCACCAGGAAAGATAGTTACATTTGAACCAATCCACGTATTTTCCTCTATGATTACATCATCATGAATTACGGTGAATGGATCTATTTTTACACTTGGGTGTATTTTAGCTTTTGATGAAATTTGAATGAAATTATTCATTTAGTTCGTTATGATTTTCTTACTAGGCTGGCAGTCATTTCTGCCTCACATACTATTTTATCGCCTACATAGGCTTTTCCAGACATTTTAGCAATTCCTCTTCTAATTGGCGCTAATAATTCACATCTAAATATTACGGTATCACCAGGAAGAACGGATCTTCTAAATCTGCAATTTTCGATTCCTACAAGATATGGCCAATAATTTTCAGGATCATCCACAGAAGATAAAACTAAAATTCCTCCTGTTTGCGCCATTGCCTCTACTTGCATAACTCCTGGCATCACTGGATTGTTTGGAAAGTGACCAGTGAAATAATTTTCATTCATGGTTACATTCTTAATTCCAACAACTGCAGAATCATCCAAATAAATAATTTTATCTATCATTTGGAAGGGATATCTATGTGGTAATAATTCATAGATTCTTTCAAATGTACAGATAGGTTCTTGATT
>JBJOIA010000223.1:0-2516 GCA_046047395.1 Bacteroidota bacterium
CCCCAATCCCCAATCCCCAATCCCCAAGATGATTCATTTGTTAATTTCGTTTCAAATTCATTGAACATTTTTATAAAAAAATTAATTTTTTTTTATTAAATAAAATTTTATTTGAAAAATCTTAGTATATATAAAAACGTAAACAATTCATTTAATTTTAATTTAATAATGAAATTAGAAATGACAAACACTGAAACTAATAGTATATGGATGATATATTTGTTCTGCTGCGCAGGATTAGCTTTCTCAATCTATTGCTCATATAAAGTCTTTCAAGTTAAACCAAAAGCTGGAAGATCAAGAAAAGACGAAGAAAACCAAATTGAAGAATCAGAAGGACTTAACAATCAAGAGGAATATTTAACAGAAAAAATGGTTGAAACAATGGAAAAAATATCAAAACAAATCGGAAAAGGATCAGATGTTTTCCTTTTCACTGAATATGTTTATCTCCTTGTTTTCGTTTTTATTATGGCTTTACTTATTTTCTTCTTTGGAGAGGCGAGACAATGGACTGCTTATACAACAATCAGTTTTATTTGTGGAGCATTGACATCAATGCTTTGTGGATTTATTGGAATGAAGATCGCAATTCACTCAAATTGGAGAACTTCTTATTCAGCATTGTAAGTTTTAATTCAAATATATCTTTAAATCAAAAAAAATTTAATTAAATAATTAATTATTTCTTTAGCTTTGGATTAGGAGAGTCATTCAAAACTGCTTACTATGGAGCTTGTGTAATGGGATTTGGATTAGTTAGTTTATCATTATTAATCATGATTTCCTTGGTTTTAATCTATAAAGCACTTATCGTCAGCAAAGTCACCGACTATAAATTCCTATTCGAAGTAATTTCTGGTTATGGACTCGGAGGATCTTCTGTTGCTTTATTCTGTAGAGTTGGAGGTGGAATATATACTAAGGCTGCTGATGTTGGAGCTGATTTGGTCGCAAAATTAGAATTTGGATTAGAGGAAGATGACCCAAACAATCCAGCTTGCATTGCTGATAATGTCGGAGATAACGTTGGTGACATAGCTGGAATGGGAGCTGATTTATTTGGAAGTATGGCAGAATCACTTTGTGCTTCATTGGTATATTTTTTTATATAAAAATTAGTTGGTCGGAGCAACATCACTTGAAATTGGTACTTCTGGAGCTTACTTATATCCCTTGTTAATAATAGGATGCAGCATTTTTGTTTGCATTATAACTGCTTTGATTGGATTATTAACTACAAAATATATTAAAGAATATGAAAATCTTGAATGGGCAATTAAATTCCAATTAATTATTTCTACAGTTCTAATCATACCTGTTATGGTCCTCTTATCAATTTACGTTCTTCCTGCAACTTTCAATATCGGAGAAGCCAAAAGTGTTCTCTTCATTGAAGGAATTTCAAACAAAATGGTTATGCTTTGCCCAATTATGGGATTAATTTCAGGATTATTGATTGGAATATCTACTGAATACTACACTTCATTTAGCTACAAACCAGTTTTAGGATTAGTTGAAGGTTGCAAAAAGGGAACTGCAATTAACATAATTTTAGGACTCTCTTTAGGATATATTTCAAATGTTATTCCAACTATCCTCATTGCAGTAACTGTAATTGGTTCTTATTACATTTCCTCTGTTTATGGAATTTCATTAGCTGCTATTGGAATGCTTTCAAATCTTCCTATCTGCTTGGCTATTGATTCATATGGACCAATTTCAGATAATGCTGGAGGAATTTCATCAATGAGTTTACTTCCTGAAAAAGTAAGAGAAACTACAGATAAACTTGATTCTGCTGGAAATACAACTGCTGCAATCGGAAAAGGATTTGCAATTGGATCTGCTTGTCTTGTTTCTTTAAGTCTTTTCGGAGCATTCATTACAAACACAAAAATAACAAATTTGAATATGATGACTCCAATTATGCTTGCTAGTTTGATTATTGGTGCTATGATTCCTTATCTTTTCTCTGCCTTAACAATGAGAGCTGTTGGAAATGCCGCTGAAAAAATGGTTGAAGCAGTTAGAGAAGAGATGAATTCTAACAACTCAAAACCTGAACATCTAAGATCTGAACCTAATTCAGATGCTTGTATCAAAATCTCAACTGATGCTTCAATTAATCAAATGTTCTTACCAGGAGCTATTGTTATCTTTTTACCTTTAATCATGGGAGTTTTATTCGGACCTACTTGTGTTGCTGGAATTTTGATTGGAATAATAATTTCTGGAATACAACTTGCGATTTCAATGGCTAATTCAGGAGGAGCATGGGATAATTGCAAAAAATCAATTAAAAGTAATTATTTATTTTATTAACTAAATTTAATTAATTAGACGTTGGACTTCAAATGAAAGCAAGTGAATACTTCCCATCAGTTATTAACTCAATTAAAGAAGATTTATCAAAAGTTCAACAAAAAATAGCTTTATTAAGAAAACACAATGTTTATAATGTTGATGAATACTTAATTGAAGAAAAAAAATACTTAGATGAACTTGAAAATTTA
>JBJOIA010000224.1:0-2753 GCA_046047395.1 Bacteroidota bacterium
AGACATATAAATCGGAATTAAAATTTATTCCCATTTCTGAATTAATATCCCATTCCGCATTTAACTGGTTTTTCCAAACATATTCACTATTGGTATTGCTGGCTTGAATATAGTTAAAATCAGTGCTTGCCTGATAATCAATTCTAGATTCTAAATCTGTATTCGAAATCCTACCATTAAAACTGAATCTATCATAATTGATTTTATAAGCATCCTTTGCTGTTCCATCTGGTATGGATAATCTCCCATAATAATTAGACCCCAAATTTCTAAATCCTAAACTTCCATCCAATAAATATTTTAAGGTATAATTTTTTGAATAAACCTTAATCTGATTATCCTGCCTTCTTGAAAATGCCGTATTATCTGGTCCACTCGCATTGGCATCTAGGTTTAAATACAATCCTAATAATTGGTTTGCCTTAAGTGAATAGGCTAAATTTGAATTCAAAAGGGTATGTCCATAATTTCCTAAACCAATTTTTACGTTATTTTTGATTTTACCAATTTCATTCAAAATATATTTATCTTCCATTCCAGGTTCAAAAATAGATACTTCTAAATTTTGAAAAGAATTATTTTCCCATTTATAATCCTTCGGATTGTAATTAATTAAACTATCCTCTTGTGCTAAATTTAATTGAATTAAAGGGTTGAAACTACGTTGTATTTCTGGTTGAATTTCGATTTTCCTTTCTTTTTCGATCGTAAAATCCTGCGATTGAATCGCTCCTTCTTGTCTTGTTTCTGATTGGGCATGGACGGAAAAACCCATTCCTAAGACAGAACTTAGGGCTATACTGAAACTAAAATAAAAAGATCTTAATTTATTATTCATATTGTATTATTCTTCTGTCTTTTGAATGGTTTCTAAATTTATTTCATCCAATTTTTCTTTCGCCAAATTCTTGATTTCCTCGTTTTCAGAATTCTCAATAATAGAATTTAGGGTTGCAATTGCTTGAGGGCTATTTCCTAAACCAACGAAATTTTCTGCTAAAAGTATGAAGGCTTTTGCTACAAGAATTTCATCTGCCTCAGCAAAATCATTCTGGAATTTCTCAATAACCATATCAATGGAGGCTTGGTATTTTCCAGCATCATATAATTTTTGAGCTAATCTTAATTGAGCTTTTGCCCCATTATTTCCAGAGGAATCACTCTTTATCGTATTTTGAAGCCAATATTCTTCTTTTTCTTGATAAAGCGAATCTTTTTCAAAGATTTCAGCCATTCTAATCGCTAATTGCGCTTTTTCCTGATTATTAATATTCGGTAATTGAATTAAATCATTCGCAATTTTCGATGCAGAATCAATATTATTTAATTTTAAATAGGAATTGACTAAACCGTTATTGGCTTTCAATAAATCCTCAGGATTTAAATCTTGTTTTTTAAAGTTCTTCAACCCATAAATTGAAAATTCATAATCCTCTAATTCATAGGAAAGTTGGGCAATGATTTCCCAGTATTTTTTAGCATTTTCAACCTTAGGATTCTTTTCTAAGAATTTATTATAATAATCTCGGGCAATTTCTTTTCTGCCTGCCCTATAGGCTGCATCCGCAATATTGTAGGTTAATTCATCCGCATATTTAGATTCTGGATAGTTTTGATTGAATCGCATCATTGGTTCAATCGAATTGGCAAATTTTTCACTTAAATAGGTATTCTTTACGGAATTATACGCTAATTCTTCAGTTTCTTCCTGACTTAATTTTTCTCCAGAATTTTGTCGGTAATTTTTTAGAATTTCATCGAATTCATCCGATTTTCCAACCATATTTAATTCCTCTTGCAGGGCATATAGTGCATCCTTGGCAATATCTTCTTTCGGATACTTTTCTAATATTTCATTTAATTCCTCAATAGCAGTTTCATGATTTCTTAAATTGATATTGGCTTGTGCACGGTATAATAAGGCATCGAAATAATTTGGATGGTTTTTTAAATTATTAATTATATAGGTGAAGCCTGCAATTGATTCTTTGTATTGTCTATTATTAAAGGCAATTAAATTCTCTTGATATAGGGCATCATTGATATATTTTGAATTCGGATATTCAACTTTTAATTTTTTAAAACTTGAAATTGCCTCATTTCCTCGATTTAAATAATTAAAACAAAGTCCAATTTGATATAAGGCATAGTCTTTATCCTCACTCAATTGCTTATATGCTTGTTGATAGTAATTTAAGGCATCCTGATATTTCTTTGAAATCAAATAGGTATCTGCTAAACGAAGAATCACATTCGCCTTTTTTGAAACATTATTGGTGGCTACTAATTCATCAATATAAATTTTAAATAGAGCATTCGCCTTTTCAAAATTTTTCAAACTAAAATAAGCATAGGCTAAACTTAAACGAACCTCCTGGATCAATTCCTCAGAATTTTCTCCCTTAATTTTAGCTTTTAATAGATTTTCATAAATTTTAATGGCCTCCTGGTATTGTTTCATTTGGGAGTAAATCTCCCCTTTCGCAAAGATTGCTAAATTTTTAATTTCTAAATCTTGATTTTGCTCGATGGCTAAATTCATTAATTTTAAGGATTTTTCATATTCCTTTTTTTCATAAGAATTCACTCCCAACGAATAGGCCAATTGCTGATAAGCCAAAAATAATTCAGAATTGGAAGGATTTACGGTCTTTAGATAGTCTTCTGCAATTTGAATATGACTCAATTTCAAAATAGCATTTCTTGCAATTTTATAAGATTCCAATAAGTATTCAGAATTGGGATATTCTCTA
>JBJOIA010000225.1:0-16924 GCA_046047395.1 Bacteroidota bacterium
AATCAATTAAGGGCATATTTCAATGCTAAAGATGCGAATGATTTGTTTTATCGCTTTGGAAAAGGATTTGTTTCTGTAGACCAGCTCAAACTTTGGAAAACTGATAAGGAGCTTCATGAGAAAAAGCAAGCAGAAAAGAAAATCAAGAATCCTATTACCAATTCAAAAGCTTTAAAGAATGAATTAAATCAAATTGAAGGAAGAAAAGGTACCGATTCCTTATTAATAGGAGAGGATATGGATAAGGTAGATTATACCTTGGCTCGTTGCTGTAATCCTATTTCCGGAGATGAAGTATTTGGTTTTGTAACTATTAATGAAGGAATTAAAATACATCGAAATAATTGTCCCAATGCTCCTGAATTATTATCTAGACATGGCGACCGAGTAATAAAAGCACAATGGACTAGTAAATTAGCCATGTCTTTCGAGGTGAATTTATTGATCAAAGGAATTGACCGTGTAGGTTTGATTAATGATGTAACGAAATTAATTTCTAATGATTTAAAGGTGAATATCACTCGCTTAAATATTGGGGTTAATGATGGATTATTTGAAGGAAATTTATCCTTAATTGTTCATGATACTCAACATTTAATTAAATTGGTGGGACAATTAGAAAAAGTTCCTGGGGTGATTGAGGTGGCTCGATTAGAATAAGCTATTATATTCTAAAAAATTATATTATTTTTGCGTAATTTTAAAAAATGTCTGAGGTACAAAGTAAATTTCCTGAGGTAAAGAAAATTTTTACCGCATATTTAGAAAACAAAGGGCTTAGGAAAACTCCTGAGCGCTTTGCTATTTTGGAGGAAATATATGGCCGAAATGATCATTTCGATGTGGAGGATTTATACATCTCCATGAAAAATAAGAAATACCAAGTTTCAAGAGCTACTGTATATAATACACTGGATGTATTGGTGGAATGTGATTTAGTTACAAAACACCAGTTTGGTAAAAATATTGCTCAATTTGAAAAATCCTATGGCAGAAGACAACACGATCATTTGATTTGTATGGATTGCCATAAGGTAACTGAATTTTGTGACCCAAGGGTTCAAAATATTCAATCTATGGTTGGAGATATGTTAGATTTTAAGGTTATTCACCATTCCTTAATTTTTTATGGAAATTGTAATAAGGTGAATTGTGAAAATAGAAATAAATTATCAGATAATAAATAATTATGGCAGTTGATGTTTTGTTAGGATTACAGTGGGGAGATGAAGGTAAAGGTAAAATTGTGGATGTATTGGCCACCAAATACCAGGTAGTAGCTAGGTTTCAAGGTGGACCAAATGCTGGGCATACCTTAGAGTTTGATGGTTTCAAGCATGTATTACATCAAATTCCTTCCGGTATCTTTAGAGAGGATGTTCAAAATATCATTGGTAATGGTGTTGTATTAGATCCAATTATTTTTAGAAAGGAAGTAGAATCTCTGAAAGAAAAATTCAATTTAGATCTTACAAAGAATTTAGAGATTTCTAAGAAAGCATCTGTAATAATTCCTTCGCATAGATTATTAGATGCAGCTTATGAGCAAGCTAAGGGTGATTCAAAAATTGGTTCAACCTTAAAGGGAATCGGGCCTACTTATACAGATAAAATATCCCGTCAGGGTCTTCGAGTTGGAGATTTTGTAAGTCCCAATTTTTCTGAAAAATATCAAAAATTAGTCAATAACCATAAAAGTATTTTGGCTACTTATGGCTTTGAATATGATTTAGAGCCTCTAGAAAAAGAATTTTTCGAAGCTGTAGAATATATGAAGCAATTCCAATTATTGGATTCTGAATATTCTATCAATCAGGCTCTTAATGAAAATAAAACGATTCTTGCTGAAGGAGCTCAGGGATCTTTATTGGATATCGATTTTGGTTCATATCCATTTGTTACTTCCTCAAACACCGTAACAGCTGGGGCTTGTACTGGTTTAGGAATTGCCCCTCAACAAATAGGGGATGTATTCGGAATTTTCAAAGCCTATGCCACCCGTGTAGGTTCTGGTCCATTCCCGTCTGAATTATTTGATGAGGATGGTGAAAGAATGAGAAAGGAAGGAAATGAATTTGGCTCTACTACGGGTAGACCAAGAAGATGTGGTTGGATTGACCTTCCAGCATTAAAATATGCTATGATGATCAATGGAGTAACTCAATTGATTATGATGAAGGTTGATGTCTTAAGTATTTTCTCAGAAATTAAGGTTTGTACAGGTTATCAATTAGAAGATGGAACCGTGATCGATCAGGTCCCTTATGATATTAATGATGTGAAAATCACCCCAGTTCTAACGACACTTAAAGGTTGGAATTGTTCATTAGATGGAATTAAGGATTTTAATCAACTTCCTGAAGAATTATCAGAATATATCGCATTTTTAGAGAAAAATTTAGGTTTACCTATTAACTTTATTTCAACAGGACCAGATAGGGAAGCCTGTATCATGCGTTCCAAAATTTTCTAAAATGGAAAATATCGACTTTTCTAAATTATTTGAAAATGACCAGATCATCTGGTTAGAAGAAGATAAATTGAAGAGTGAAGAGGGAATGGTGATGAGTGAAAAGGGAATAGTGAAGAGTGAAGAGGGAATGGTGAAGAGAGAAGAGGTTTTGTCATTTGATGAAAAATTATTGATTTTTCATTCGGAAAATGGCGATTTTCATTCCTTGTTTAATAAAATATTATCTGCTAATCCATTGAACCTCTCTGAAAAGGATTGGAAATTAATTTCTCAAAAAGAATTGTCGTACCAAGATTATGTTCGCAAGACCAAGGATAATGAAAAATTTATTCTTGTAATGGGAATCAAGGAGAATTTATCCTCAAAAATACAGGTTAACCAAGTAATGAATCTGCGAAATAAAAGATTTTTATTTGTAAATAATACCATTAACCCTATAAAAGAAAACTCAATTTCTCGTGAAGAAAAATTGAGTTTCTGGGAAAAAATCAAAGAATTATTAACCACAACTAATCTCTAATTTTTTTTGCGTATGCCATAATATTATCTATGGTAGATTTCTTTGGCACCATTAAATTTGAACTCAAGGAATTTTTTACTAATTCAAAGGTTCTTTTTTCATTAAAATCAAATGAAAATTTCAGATTTTGATTGTTAGATTTTAATGTTTCATTCGAGGTAAAGTTTTGCGTCATAGGCTATTTCCTGTTTATCAATCATTTTCCTTAAGTTTATTAATGCATATCGCATTCTTCCTAAGGCCGTGTTAATGCTAACTTGAGTCATCTCAGCTATTTCTTGGAAACTTAACTCCTCATACATTCTCAATAAAAGTACTTCTCTTTGTTCCTGAGGCAACTTTTTAATTAATTCTCTTATATTAACGATTTTATCTTGTCTTAATTGTGCATCCTCAAAAGATTCTTCTGAAAATTCAAAAGAATTAAATACATAAGAACCATCCTCCAACCTAATAGTTGGATTTCTTTTATTTTTTCTAAAATGATCAATTGCTAAATTATGCGCAATCCGAACAATCCATGGTAAAAATTTACCCTCCTCATTATATCTTCCAGATTTGATTACATCAACGGCCTTAATAAAGGTTTCCTGCAAAAGATCTTCAGCAATATAGCGGTCTTTTACAATTAAATAAAGGGTAGTATATACTTTTGATTTGCTTTGATTGACTAATTTTTCAAAGGCTTTTTCATCTCCTGCAATAAAGGCTGAAACCAATAGTGCATCGTTAACTTTTCTCTTAAGCATAATTATATTTAGTTGTTAACGTAGAGATTCTTTACATAGGCGAAAATTACTTTTAGTTGAATTATTTCTCTACAAATCTATATAAAAAATTTATTTTGTCAAATTTTCAATAAAATTTTAAATGTTTTTAAGAAAATTTAAGCATAAAATCCTTAATTTAAGTTTTTAATTTAAAGATAAACTAATATGAAAAAACTAATTACTTATTCAGTTGGCCTATTTACCTTACTTTTAGTAAATATTTCAATCGCACAAAGTTCAAGCGATTTTGTGGGTAAATATAAAATGGATGCAAACGATTATGTATCTGAATTGACTATTTCAAATGATAATGGCCAATTAATGATTCAGGCAGAAGGATATGATTCTGCGCCAATTACTACCACAGAAAAAGCCGATAGCTATTATTTAAGTGCTATGGATTTAGATATTCGTTTTACAAGAGATGATCAAGGAAAAGTAAGCGGAATTGTTTTGGAAGGCCAAGGTGGCCAACTTACTGGAAAGCTTCAAGCTGCATCATTGGATTCTCAAGGTGGAAATAGTGCAGGTGGAAGTTCAGATGCCCCCAAATTAAACGAATATGCAGGTACCTATAATTTGGAACCAAATGATTATGTAGAAAAATTCACTTTTGAATTAAATGATAAAGGACAATTAACTATCGTAGCAGAGGGACAAGAGCCTGGTATTTTAAGTCCTGATAAAGATGCAGATAAGTTTTATACAAATTTAGCAGGTTATGATGCAGATATTACCTTTAATAGATTAGATGGGAAAGTTGTAAGTATTGAGATGTCTGTTGCTGGTGGGGCAGTGGTGTTCAAAGGACAAAAGGAAATTACTGAGGGAGCAGATCAAGAAGCAGGTTCAACTTTAGATAAATATGCAGGTGTTTATACCATGGACCCAAATGGTTATATCGAAAAACTTAATTTTGAAGTTGTAGACGGAGCATTGACATTAGTAATGGACGGACAAGAACCAGGAATTTTAAATATAGATGATTCTAAAGAGAATTATTTTACTACAAATCTAGCTGGATATGATTGTGAAATTACCTTTAGTGGTGAAGGAGATGAAATATCTAAAATTGAAATGGTTGTAGGAGGGGGAATGGCTGTATTTACTGGAAAGAAATAAATTATTTCAATTGCCTTTTGTATAATTGAATGGTATTCTCAATTCCAAAATACAAGGCATCTGAAATTAAAGCGTGTCCGATAGAAACTTCATCTAAAGGAACTACATTCTTTTTAAAAAATGCTAGGTTTTCAAGATTTAAATCGTGACCAGCATTTATTCCAAGTCCCAATTGATTCGCTTGTAAAGCTGCTTTTTTATAGCTTAATGCGGATTGATTGGGATTTTCTATAAAGTCTTTTGCAAATTGTTCGGTATATAATTCTATTCGATCTGCACCTGTATATACCACGGCTTCAATTCTTTCAGGTATAGGATCAATGAAAATGGATACACGTATTCCTTTGGATTTGAATTTTTTTACTAATTTCTTTAACAAGGCTTGATGGGTTATAGTATCCCAACCATGATTTGAGGTGATTTGGTTTTGTGCATCAGGGACCAAGGTTACTTGATCAGGTACAATATCCAAAACCAAATCCACAAATTTTTCCTCTAAAGGATTACCCTCAATATTAAATTCTGTTTTAATTGATTTCTTTAAATCGTAAACATCTTGATACCGAATATGTCGCTCATCTGGCCTTGGATGTACAGTTATTCCTTCTGCTCCATAAGATTCACAATCCAAAGCAAATTGTACCAGATTAGGTACATTCCCTCCTCTGGAATTGCGGATAGTCGCTACTTTGTTGATATTTACACTTAACCGAGTCAATTATATTAATTTTGCTTTTACTAGATATTCAGCAATTTGAACAGCATTGGTAGCGGCTCCTTTTCGAAGATTATCTGCTACTATCCATAAGTTTAAAGTCTTTGCCTGAGATTCATCTCTTCTAATTCTTCCAACAAAAACTTCATCCTTACCATGTGCTGTAATAGGCATTGGATATTCTAAGTTAGCAGGATTGTCCTGTACAATTACGCCTTCCTCCTTTTCCAAAATAGCCCTTACTTCTGCTAAATCAAATTCGTTTTCAAATTCAATATTAACAGATTCTGAATGGCCTCCAACGGTAGGGATTCTTACGGTTGTAGCCGTTACCTTTATAGAATCATCCGACATGATTTTATTTGTTTCCTTAATCATTTTCATTTCCTCTTTTGTATATCCATTTTCCATGAATACATCAATATGAGGAAGAACATTTAAATCAATTTTATAAGGATAAACCATTTGAGTAGATTCATCTCCAGCTCTTTCTCCAAATAATTGGTCTACAGCAGCCTTTCCAGTTCCAGTTACCGATTGGTAAGTTGAAACCACCACTCTTTTAATTTTATATTTCTTATGAAGAGGATTCATAACCACTACCATTTGGATGGTTGAACAATTCGGATTAGCAATGATTTTATCCTCTTTTGTTAATTCATGGGCATTGATTTCAGGAACTACTAATTTTTTAGTAGGATCCATTCTCCAGGCAGATGAATTATCAATTACCGTAATTCCTGCCTCAGCAAATTTTGGGGCAATAGCTAAAGATGTTCCTCCACCTGCTGAAAATATGGCAACATCAGGTTTCATTTCAATAGCAGTTTCAAAACCTACCACCTTATATTCTTTTCCTTTAAATAGGATAGATTTCCCAACTGATCTTTCAGATGCTACCGGAATTACTTCCGTTAAAGGAAAATTTCTTTCTTCTAATACCTTCAAAATTTCACCGCCAACTAGTCCTGTGGCGCCAACTACTGCTACTTTCATTTTTTTTAAAAATTATATTTTAAATTTAAACCTAGATTGTTTAAACCTAAGTTTTCTGTTTCAAATCCTGAATTATATTTTTCAATCGATAAATTTAGATGGTGTAAGCTTTTTTGGTTTAAATAAAAAGATATTAACCCGCTTATTCCAATCATACCGATATATTGATTCCTCTCTAATCGATTATTTGTCACAAAGGTAATAAAAGAAATACTTGCTGGTATCAAAGCATAAAGTTTTATTGCTTTTTGGTTTTTTTGATACTTGATGTATTCAACCATTGCCTCTGAATTTTTTGAATTTTTTATTATATATTCTAAGCCTGCCGGACTAGAAATAACTGTTTTATTATAAAGGTATTTTGGATTAAAACTACTTTCAATTTTTTGAATTTTTGATCCAATTTGAGCGAAACTATTTAGGCTTACTAAAAATAAAACAAGTAAAAAGTATATTAATTTATATTTTTTCATTTCCTTTTTTTCAATCACAAAGATAATCACTATTCATTAATTAATAATCACTAATTAAAAATATGTGCTCCATGCGGACTTATGACTATTTGTAGAGGGAAATCATATTGATTGATATCTGAGATTGGTTCAATGGGTAATTCAAGGCTTAATCCTATTATTTCAGTATGAGAATTTAATCTTTTTAAAAATCTATCATAATATCCTTTTCCATAACCTACGCGATGTCCGTTAACATCTACAGCAATGAGAGGTACTAAAATAATATCAATTTCGTTCGGTGAAATAGGGTCTGAAAGATTCGGATTAGGTTCCATAATTCCCAATTCAGATTTTATTAGGCTTTCATTTTCTTCAAATAAATAAAAATCCATATTATCTCCATTTGTTTTAGGAAGATAAATTTCGTGATTAATGGGTTCTTGTCTTAGCCAATCATGGAAAATAATGGTATTGACTTCTTTATTACTTGATATTGGGAAAAATGAGGCTATTTTTAATGAAGGTCCTTTCTCTTGAAAAAATTTTCTCAGATGATTTGAGAGGTCTTCATTTAATTCTTCATATTCGGTAATGGAAAGGTTTTTTCTTTTTAAACTATATTCTTTTCTAATCTCTTCTTTGGTCATTTTACTTTTTTTATCAAATATAAAAAAAGCCACCTTAAAAAGATGACTTTTTTATTGTTAATTGATGAAGTTATTACAATTTTTCAAAAATTCCTGCTACACCTTGTCCACCTCCAACACAAGCGGTAACCATACCATAGCGTTGATTTCTTTTTTCCATTTCATTGAATAATTGAATGGAAAGTTTCGCTCCGGTACAACCAAGGGGGTGTCCGAGTGCAATTGCTCCTCCATTAGGATTTACAATTTCAGGATTTATATTTAGTTCTTGAATTACGGCTAAGGCTTGGGCAGCGAAGGCTTCATTCAATTCAATTTGTTCAATATCTTTCAGGCTTAGTCCGGATTTTTTAAGTGCCAATGGGATGGCTTCTACTGGTCCAATTCCCATTAGAGATGGTTCTACTCCTGCTACCGCATAAGTTACCATTCTAGCCACTGGTTTTAAGTTCAATTGTTTCATTAATCTTTCAGACATTAATAAAACAAATGCTGCTCCATCAGAAGTTTGAGATGAATTTCCTGCAGTTACTGTTCCGTTTGCAGCAAAAACCGGACGAAGTTTTCCTAATGCCTCTATAGTAGTATCCGCTCTTGGCCCTTCATCTTGGGAAACTGTATAAGAGCGAGATTCTTTCTTTTGAGTTTTTGGATTGAAAAAATTCTCGTTGACCGTTATTGGCACAATCTGACTTTCAAATACCTTATTTTCTATTGCTTTTAAAGCTTTTTGATGAGAATTAAAAGAGAATAAATCTTGGTCTTCTCTAGAAATCCCATATTTTTTTCTTACTTCTTCAGCAGTTAGGCCCATTCCAATATAATAATCTGGATGTGAATCCGCAATATCATAATTTAAAACAGTTTTATGTCCCATCATTGGAACCATAGACATAGACTCTGTTCCACCTGCGATGATACAGTCTGCCAAACCTGCTTTGATTTTAGCATCAGCTAGGGCAATAGCCTCTAGGCCCGAGCCACAATATCTATTGATTATAAAACCGGGAACCTCTTTTCCAAGTGATAGCAGGGAGATATAACGTCCCATTTGCATTCCTTGTTCAGATTCTGGTACAGCATTTCCAACAATAAGGTCTTCCACCATGGTTGGACTTAATCCTGGAACTTGAGAAACCAAATATTTGATTACTTCTGCTGCTAGATTATCTGGGCGCATACTTGCGAAACCACCTTTATGTGCTTTCCCAACTGCTGATCGATATCCTGTTATAATATATGATTCCATAATTAATTTCTTACAGGTTTGCCTCCACCTAATAAACTTGCAATTCTTTCTTGAGTTTTTGCCTCACCAGTTAAGGATAAAAAGGCTTCTCTTTCAAGATCTAATAAATATTGTTCTGAAACCATTTGAGGTTTGTCCAAATCTCCACCAGCTATAACATAAGCAAGTTTATTGCCAATTAAGGCGTCGTGGTCAGAAATATAATTTCCCATCCTCATGCTAGTTATTCCAGCTTTGAAAAGTGCTAATGCTTGCTTTCCTTCAACCCAGACATCTTTTCTCGGTTGTTTTTGAACATATCCAGCTTCAGCTAGGGCAATTGCCTCTTTTTTAGCTTCGGAAATAATTTGGGATCTGTTTAAAACAATTCTATCTGAATTTCTAAGATAATTCATTTCTCTTGCCTCATGGGCAGAAGTAGATACCTTAGCCATGGCGATATTCATAAATGCTTCTTGAAGTCTATTTAACTCAACATCTCCATTTCTTCTAGAATCTCCCATTCGCAAAGCCAATTCTTTTGTTCCTCCCCCTGCTGGAATTAAACCAACTCCAACCTCAACTAGTCCCATATATAATTCAGCATTTGCAACTAATTTGTCGGCATGTAAACAGATTTCACAACCACCACCTAATGCAAGGCTATGGGGTGCAATTACTACAGGAATAGAGGAATAACGCACACGCATCATGGTATTTTGGAAGACAGCAATCATTTTATCTACTTCCTCGAATTGTTTTTGCGCGGCAAACATGAAAAGCATTCCTAAATTTGCACCTGCAGAAAAGGCATCGTTAGATTCGTTTCCTATGACTAATCCACGATATTCCTTCTCAGCAAGTTCAATGGCATTTTGGATACCCTCTACTACACCTGGTCCCATGGTATTCATCTTTGAATGGAATTCGAGATTTAAAATTCCATCACCCAAATCTATCATGGAAACATCGTCGTTTTTAAATACCTCTTTTTCAGGTTTTAAAATTTGAAGATTGATTGTTGATGAAGTGTTAGGTACTTTTTTATATGTTTTTGTTTCTGTTGCGTAATAATAAAGCTCTCCTTTTTCTTTTTTGTAAAAGCTAGTATTTCCCAAAGATAGCATTTCATCTACCCAAGCTGCAGGTTTGTATCCTGCTTCTTTCATAATTTTGACTCCCCTCTCTAATCCTATTGCATCCCAAGTTTCAAATATTCCTAATTCCCAACCAAAACCTGCACATATTGCTTGGTCAATTTTGTACAAAGCATCGGTAATTTCAGGAATTCTATTGGAAGCATATTGAAAAGAATCTGAAAAGGTTTTTCTGTAAAATTCACCAGCTAAATCTTTTCCTTCTAGTAAATAGGAAAAGCGATCGGATAAATTATCTATGGCCTTGGTCCTTTCTAATGTTTCAAAAGAAACTTTTTCTGTTGGACGATATTCCATACTTTCAAAGTCTAAGGCAAGGATAACCGATTTTCCTTTTTCATCCTTAACTTTTTTATAGAAACCTTGTCCCGTCTTATCTCCTAACCATTTATTAGCATATAGTTTTTCAATGATTTTAGGTAGTTGGAAGGTTTCCTTGCTTTCATCATCTTTTAGTGCTTGATAAAGGCCATTGCTTACATGAACCGTCGTATCTAATCCAACTACATCCGATAATCTAAAGGTACCTGATTTTGGTCTTCCCACCACCTTAGAAGTAAGTTTGTCTACCTGTTCCACTGTTAATCCCATTTCTTCTACAATTTTCATGGTAGACATCATGGAATAAACACCAATTCTATTGGCAATGAATGCAGGAGTATCTTTACAAATTACGGTAGTCTTACCTAATTCAACATTGCCGTAATTGTAAATAAAATCAATAATTTGTTGTGAAGTGTGAGCTGTTGGAATTATTTCCAAAAGCTTTAAATACCTCGGGGGGTTGAAGAAGTGTGTGCCACAAAAATGGCTTTTGAAATCTTCGCTTCTGCCTTCCAACATTAAATGAATAGGAATTCCAGAAGTATTTGAAGAGATCAATGTCCCCGATTTTCTAAATTTCTCTACTTTTTCAAATAGAGATTTTTTAATATCTAATTTTTCAACAACTACCTCGATAGTCCAGTCTACATCTGCAATTTTTTCTAAATCATTGTCAAAATCTCCTAATATGATATTTTTGGCAAAATCTTTATGATATAAGGAAGCAGGTTTGGCTTTAAGAGTGTTTTTGAAAGAATTTTCTACTGTTTCTTTGTTAATATCCAATAAAAGTACTTCTACGCCAATATTTGCGAAATGGCAAGCAATTCGAGAACCCATGATTCCTGAGCCCAAAACTGCAACCTTTTTAATACTTCTATTCATACCAATTTTGAATTTCTAATCCAATTTAGAAAATTTAAATTTAGTATGCAAGCATAACAATGAAAAATTATTCTAGGTAATTTTCAATTGGCAAACAAGAACAAACAAGGTTTCTGTCTCCAAAAGCAGCATTAATTCTAGAAACGGAAGGCCAAAATTTAGCTTCCTTAAGATAATTCAAAGGAAAAGCTGCTTCTTGTCTTGAATAAGGGTAATTCCAATTATCTGCTAATAATTCAAATTGCGTATGTGGAGCATTTTTTAGTAGATTGTTTTCTTTTTCATAGATTCCATCCTCAATTTCTTTAATTTCCTTTCTGATTGAAATCATTGCGTCGCAGAATCGATCTAGTTCAGCTTTATTTTCTGATTCGGTTGGCTCAATCATTAATGTGCCTGCAACAGGGAAGGATAGGGTTGGGGAGTGGAATCCATAATCCATCAGTCTTTTAGCTACATCTTCAGCTTCTAAACCTATGGAAGTTTTAAAAGGACGAAGATCGAGGATGAATTCATGTGCACATCGTCCAAATTTTCCAGTAAATAGGATTGGATAATGTTTTCTTAATCTTGATTTGATATAATTAGCATTTAGGATTGCTATTTTAGTAGCATCTTTTATACCTTGGGATCCCATCATGGAAATATAAGCATACGAAATTGCCAAGATACTTGCCGATCCATAAGGCGCTGCTGAAACAGCAGAATTTGATGAATCTTCAATGTTTATATGCCCCGGTAAATGATCCACCAAATGTTCCGCTACACAGATTGGTCCCATTCCTGGGCCACCTCCGCCGTGAGGGATACAAAACGTCTTATGAAGGTTTAAGTGACAAACATCTGCCCCAATTGTAGCTGGCGAGGTAAGTCCAACTTGAGCATTCATATTTGCTCCGTCCATGTAAACTTGTCCCCCATTTTCATGGATAATCTGACAAATTTCTTGGATCGATTCTTCAAATACGCCATGTGTGGAAGGGTAGGTTACCATAAGGCAAGCCAAATTATCTTTATATTCTATAGCTTTTGCTTTTAATTCTTCTACATTGATATTTCCTTTTTCATCACATGGAGTTACGATCACCTTCATGCCTGCCATTACGGCCGATGCTGGATTAGTACCATGCGCTGAGGAAGGAATTAGGGCAATATTTCTATGGGTTTCACCTTTTGCAAGGAAATAATTTCGAATCGTTAATAAACCGGCAAATTCTCCTTGTGCGCCTGAATTAGGCTGCATGGAAACGCCTTTGAATTGGGTTATTTCTTTTAGCCATTCTCCTAATTCTGAAATCATTTCTTGGTAACCTTGGGTTTGGTTTTTAGGAGCAAATGGATGAATTTTTCCTAGTTCTGGCCAAGTAACAGGAATCATTTCTGTTGTTGCATTCAATTTCATTGTACAAGAACCTAAAGAAATCATTGAATGCACCATGGATAAATCCTTATTTTCTAATTTCTTCAAATAGCGAAGCATACTATGCTCAGACTGATGCGAGTTGAAAATAGGATGTTCAAGGAATGGACTATTTCTAAATAATGAATTTGGCAGGTTCCAGGCTGATTCCAAAGAATTTAGGTCTATAGACTTATTCAAAGAGCTACTAAAAATAGTTAAAATTTCATGAACATCTTCCAATTCGGAGGTTTCGTCTAAAGCAATTCGAATTGTTGACTTATCATATCCAAAATTTCTTTTTGCTTTTTCTGCATTTTCTTTAATTGAATTAAAATTGTTTTCAATTTGAACTGTTATGGTATCAAAAAATGTCTTATTCGTTGTTAAACCTAATTGATTCAAACCATCTTTTAAAAGACTGGAAAGTCCATGAATTTTTTCAGCAATATTTTTCAAACCTTTTGGTCCATGGTAAATGGCATAAGAGGCAGCCATGATTGACAATAAAACCTGAGCCGTACAAATATTGGAAGTAGCTTTTTCTCTGCGAATATGTTGCTCTCTAGTTTGAAGGGCCATTCTTAGTGCAGGTCTTTCATGAGAATCTACGGAAACACCAATAATTCTACCTGGCATATTTCTTTTAAATTTATCCTTTGTGGCAAAAAAAGCCGCGTGAGGGCCACCAAAGCCCATTGGAACGCCAAATCTTTGGGAATTGCCAATAACAACATCTGCCCCCCATTCACCAGGAGGGATTAAAAGTGTTAAGGATAATAAATCTGCTGCAACTATCGTAAAAATATCCAATGCTTTAGCAGATTCTACTAGATTTTGATATTCATAAATCGTACCATTTGCGGCAGGATATTGCAATAAAATTGCAAAATAATTTGGTTGAGAGATTTCAATATTTTCATGATTCCCAATTTCAAGATTTATTCCCAATGGGATTGCCCTTGTTTTAAGGATATCAATTGTTTGAGGAAGCACTTGGTCAGAAATAAAAATTGTATTTGCTTCATTTTTTGCCTTTGACCTTTGAGCAAAAAGCATAGTCATAGCCTCCGCTGCCGCCGTACCTTCATCTAAAAGAGATGCATTTGCAATTTCCATTCCGGTTAATTCAATAACCAAAGTCTGAAAATTCAATAACATTTCTAATCTTCCTTGCGCAATTTCAGCTTGGTAAGGAGTGTAAGCGGTATACCAGGCAGGGTTTTCTAAAACATTTCTTAAAATTACAGACGGAACAAGTGTATCGTAATATCCTAGACCGATATGAGATTTAAAGACCTGGTTTTTTTGCATTAGAGCTTTAAAAGACTCTAAAAATTTAGCCTCAGATTTAGGCTCTGGTAATTCTAAGGAATTTTTTAAAAGTATTTGGGATGGAACCGTTTCTCCAATTAATTCATCAACTGAATCTAAACCTAGTTCTTGTAGAATTTCCTTAATTTCAGTAGGATTTGATTGATTATGTCTAGTTGAAAATGATTGTTGATAAGAGAAATTTGGATTCTTCGCCATTTTTTAAATTCTTTGAATAATTATGTTTCAAATTTAACAATTTTATCCTCCAATTGTTAAGTTTTTTTAGAATTTATTAGAACTTTTATGTGAATTTGGTAAATTAGATTTTTTAGAATCGACAAACCAAAAATTAAATTTAATTATGAAGAAAAAACTTCTTGTTTTAAGCCTAATTTTTGCAGGCTTTCAGACTTTTGCACAGAATAAAGATTTAGATGTTAAATATGCAGAATCCATAAAAGCAAAAAATATTGAAAAGAACCTTGTTTTTTTAGCTTCAGATGCCTTGAAGGGAAGAAATACCGGGTCAGTTGAACAAAGGGTAGCTGCCAATTATATTTCAGATTATTTCAAAGAGGCGGGATTAGCACCCGTTAATGGTTCCTATTTTCAAAAGGTAGACTTGATCAATCGCTCCTGGGAAAATGTGAAGTTAGTTACTCCAAAAAAAGAATATAATTATCTTCAGGATTTTTATGCCTATTCTTTAGTTCCAATGTCTATTAAGGATAAATTCAATGTTGAATTCATTGGTTATGCCATGAATCAAGATGGATGGAATGATTATGAAAAGGCAAAAATTAAGGGAAAAATTGCCCTAGCTATGAATGGTGAGCCGAAGGATGCTGATGGAAATTATGTTTTTTCAGGGAATGCTGATCCTTCAAAATATGCCAATGATTGGAAAATAAAAAAAGAGGAGGCTCAAGCAGCAGGAGCTAAGGGCTTGATTTTAGTTTTTACAGGTAATCCTGAAAATTTTGATAGATATTTAAGAACACTGCAAACAAGGGTTCAACGTTTTGGAAATAAGCGAATGGTATTTGCTGAGGATGCTGAAACTGATGATTTTCCAGTTTTATTAATTTCTCAAGAAATGGCTGTAAATATCTTGGATATAGCATATGAAGACCTTGAGACCTTTATTAAAAATACCATCGAGCAAAAAAAGAGTATAAAGAAAAATTGGAAATCTTCAAATATTGCTATTTCTTCAGAAAAATCAGATGAGCCCGTGGATACCTATAACGTGGTTGGTTATTTGGAAGGAACTGATAAAAAAGATGAATTAATCATCATGACCGCCCATTATGATCATATTGGGGTTTCGGCTGATGGTCAAATAAATAACGGAGCCAATGACGATGGTTCAGGAACTGTTACAGTTATGGAATTGGCTAAAACATTCGGACAGGCTGCCAAGGAGGGAAATCGTCCTAGACGTTCTATTTTATTTATGACTGTTACAGGGGAGGAAAAGGGATTATTGGGGTCTGAGTTTTATTCAAGACATCCTTTATTTCCATTGGAAAATACGGTTTGTGATTTGAATATTGATATGGTTGGAAGAGATGATTATGATCATGTAGGCAAGCCAGATTATATTTACGAGATTGGATCGGATAAATTAAGTTCTGAACTAAGAGCTAGTTTAGTGGAGCAAAATGAAAAGCACATAGGTCTAGATTTGGATTTTAAATATAATGATCCGAATGATCCCAACAGATTCTATTATCGTTCTGATCATTATAATTTCGCAAAGCATGGAATTCCTGTTGCCTTTTTCTTTAATGGCGTTCATGATGATTATCACCAGCCAAGTGATACAGTGGATAAAATTGAATTTGATAAAATCCAACGGGTAGCAAAACTCGTATTTTATATGGGTTGGGATATTGCTAATCGTGATAAGCGTTTGGTTGTTGATTCAAATAAACCCTAAGGAGTTACGAACTACGAGTGAAGAGTGAAGAGAATTAAGAATTAAAAATTAATATCCCTATTCACTCTTCACTCTTCACTCTTCACTCTTCACTCGTAGTTCAAGGATCTTAGCTTTTCTTCCATTTTATCCGTTTCAGATTTTTGCCAATTTATGAAATCATTATCGGAAAGGTTTCCAATAACAGCATTCATTTCTTCCTGATTGATGAACATGTTTTTTCTAAATTCATCTTGGTAATCTTTTTGTCTGGAACGGATAATATTTTGATAAATTTTCTGATTTATCTCAATAGCTTTATTGAATAAATATTTTAAATCCTTAAATCCTAATTTTTCAATGGCATTCAGGGAATTTTCTAGTAAGTATTCAGGGTATTTATGATTTTCTTTTTGGTAAAATTCATGAATTTTATCCCATGAATCATATTCTCCCGATTTAATTTTTTCAATCAAATCTAAATACGAAGAATTTGGAATTAAGATACCTCCTAAATTTTCCCATGAACGAATAGGGGTAGCATTTTGCCTGATAGTTTCAATTAGGCTTTCAATTGATTCAATTTTTTTCTCCTCCATATAATTCACGAAGGTTCTCGCAAAATGGAAAATGATTAAATCTTTGTACCATTCAATAGCTCGAGCTGGTTTACGGATGATTGTTGTTCTATTGCTACCTTCAATTCCTTTTACTTCAATATAATCTGAATTCCTTTCCTTTCCCATCCAATTTTCCAATAAGGTAATTGCATTTAGGATTTCATAAACGGTATCAGGTGCCATGAAATCATATTCGAATTGAATGGATTTATTCTTTCTCTTATCCCTTGCCTTAAATTTATAGGAATTTCTAGCTAAGGCATAGAAATTGTATTCAAACCAATATCCGGGTACAATAATGGTATTCCCAGATCCTTCATTTCCTATTAAAGAAAATGGTAGGGGGTTTTGTATTTCTGCAGGATAATTTCCTTT
>JBJOIA010000226.1:0-10007 GCA_046047395.1 Bacteroidota bacterium
AGAATCGAATATTCGTAAGAATTACGAATCTATGCAGGATATTTTAGGTAAAGCGATCATTGATTTAGAGGAAAAGCAAAAGAATAAATCGGGATTAACAGGAATACCTTCTGGTTTCAGTAAACTAGATAAAGTAACCTCTGGATTTCAAAAGCAAGAATTAATTATTATTGCGGCTCGTCCTGGTATGGGTAAAACTGCCTTTGTGGTGTCGGCATGTAGAAATGCAGCAGTAGATTTTGGGGAGCCGGTAGCTTTATTTTCTTTGGAGATGTCGTCAGTTCAATTGGTTAATCGATTGATATCCGCTGAGGCCGAAATTGAATCTGAAAAAATAAGAAAAGGAAAATTAGAGCCACATGAATGGAAGCAATTACATAAAAAAATTGAAAAGCTTCATAAAGCTCCAATTTATATTGATGATACTCCTGCACTTTCAATATTAGAATTACGAGCAAAATGTAGAAGATTAAAGGCTCAGAAGGATATTAAATTAATAGTCATAGATTATTTACAATTAATGTCTGGAGATTCTTCCAATAAAGGAGGAGGGAATAGAGAGCAGGAAATATCTACCATTTCAAGAGCATTAAAGCAATTAGCCAAGGAATTGGATGTTCCTGTAATTGCATTATCTCAGCTGAATCGTTCTACCGAAACGCGTGGGGGGGACAAAAAGCCTCAATTATCCGATTTACGTGAATCTGGAGCTATTGAACAGGATGCCGATCAGGTTATGTTTATTTATCGTCCTGAATATTATGGAATCACACAGGATGAACAAGGGAATTCATTACAAGGAATGGGAGAAATTATCATGGCCAAAAATCGTTCTGGTTCTTTGGATAATGTATGGTTGAAATTCATTGGAAAGTACACCAAATACTGTGATTTAGATTTCGAACCAAATGATGGAGGATTTGGTGGATTTGGAGATTATGAGGCGGAAAACAATTCTTTAGCAGATTTTGAAAATGGCGGAGGAAGTCCAACCTTCGGTTCAAAACTAAATAATCCTAATCGAGAGGACAGTGATCCATTTGATCAAGAATTTTAAGAAATAACTTTATTTTTTACGGTTTAATAGTACAATATTTTCTACATGGTGAGTTTGTGGAAACATATCAATTGGCTGTACTAATACCACCTCATATTTTTCATCTAATAAATTCAAATCTCTTGCTTGTGTTGCAGGATTACATGAAACATAAACAATTCTATTAGGCTCTACCAAAAGGATTTGCTGGATTACCTCTGGATCCATTCCTGCACGAGGAGGATCGGTAATTATAACATTAGGCTTACCATGGACTTTAATAAATTCTTGGGTTAAAACCTTTTTCATATCTCCAGCAAAGAATTCTGTATTTTCGATATTATTTATTTTAGCATTAATTTTTGCATCCTCTACTGCCATTTCTACATATTCTAAACCAATAACCTTTTGGGCATTTTTCGCTACAAAGAGGGCAATAGTTCCTGTTCCTGTATATAAATCATAAACAATTTCATTTGGTTGGATATTTGCATAATCTCTAACCAATTGATACATGCGTAAGGCTTGATGTGAATTTGTCTGAAAAAATGATTTTGGTCCAAGTTGAAAGGATAAATCTTCCATTTCTTCAATTAAAAAACTATTTCCAGCATAATTTTTTACTTCTAAATCATGTAAAGTATCATTTCCTTTTTGATTTATAGTATATAAAAGAGCATAAATATCAGGAAAGTTTTCATGAATAAATGACATCATTTTTTCGATTTCCTCTTCAGTTGCATAGGCAAATTGAAGAATTACCATGTATTCTCCCTTAGAATTATTTCGAATAATTAAATTTCTAAGTGCACCTTCCGTTTGATTTTTAATTTCATAAAATGAAATTCCTTCCTTTATGGCAAATTCTCTTACGGCATTCCGAAGTTTATTTGAAAAATCTGATTGTAAAAAACATTCATTAATATCCAAAATTTTATCAAATCTACCTGGAACGTGAAAACCAAGTGCATTCATGGTCTCCTCAGAAGAAATTTCCATTTCTTGGTCTGTTAACCATTTTTTATCAGAAAAGGTAAATTCTAATTTATTTCTATAGAAATATTCATTTTTAGATCCTAAAATTGGATTGAATTCTGGAAGTTTTACCTTTCCAATTCTTTGTAAATTATCCTGAACTTGCTTTTGTTTAAAGGATAATTGAGTATTATATGAGACATGTTGCCATTTACATCCACCGCAAACCCCAAAATGCTTACATTTAGGTTCAATTCTATATTTAGATTTCTCTTGAATATTAATGGCTTTCGCTTGTTTAAAGCTTTTTTTAGATTTTAAAATTTGAAGATCAACAATATCTCCAGGTGCAACTTTTCCTTCAACAAAGATGATTTCATTTTCTATTTTAGCAATGCATTTTGCCTCTGCAGCAAAATCTAAAATTTCAACTTGTGGAATAATGGGTCTTGGCTTTAATCTACGAGACATTGTGTTTTTTTTATTCCTTGTAAAATTTCAAGGATTATTAAAAGTGGGGCGAATTTAAAAAAAAATAATAACTTTACTATGGTTAAATTCGACATTTCTACAATTCAAATAATCTATTTATGAAAATAACGATAATTACAGGGGGGTCATCAGGAATAGGAAAAGCTATGGCAGAGGTATTTGGATTAAAAGGTGAGAAAATTATTATCACTGGTAGGAATATAAATACATTAAACCAAGCAGTGGAGGAATTAAGGGAAAAAGGAATTGAAATTGAAGGTATAGTTTGTGATTCTGCATCTGAAATTCAGAATAAAGAATTAATAGACCAAGTAATTAAAAAGTATGGAAGAGTTGATAATTTAATAAATAATGCGGGTATTTCTATGCGTTCAATGTTTGAGACGGTGGATTTAAATGTATTAAAGCAAGTGATGGACATCAATTTCTGGGGAACAGTTTATGCAACTTATTATGCTTTACCAGAAATTAAAAAATCCAAGGGATCTATTATTGGAATATCATCCATAGCAGGATTTAGGGGTCTACCCGTAAGGACTGGCTATTCTGCTTCAAAATTTGCAATGAATGGTTTTCTTGAAGCACTAAGAACAGAATTATTATACTCTGGAGTAAATGTACTTACAGCCTGCCCGGGATTTACTGCTTCCAATATTCGAAATAATTCACTTAATTCCGAGGGAAAAATAACGGGTAAAACTATGCGTGAGGAGGAAAAAATGATGAGTGCTGAGGAGGTTGCGCAAGAAATTTATTCTGCTTACAAAAAGAAGAAAAAAACCTTAATTTTGACCAACCAAGGTAAATTAACGATATTTTTAAATAAGTGGATAAATGGTCTTACTGATTATTTAGTTTATAATACTTTAAAAAAGGAAAAAAATAGTCCTTTAAAATAAAGATTTTTTTTATTTTTGTTATATACATAAAACTCTATAAACCTATGAAAAAAAATTTAGTTTGGGTACTTTCAGTACCTGTACTTTTTGCTTCCTGTATGAGTACAAATGATAAATCTACTTATCGTATCATATTGGAAGACCCTGCCAAAGTAGTCGAAAATGATTCCATAACACAAAGTAAATTATCCATTAAACTAGCCGAAGGCTTAACAATTAAACAATGGGCCTCCGATTCTCTATCACCAGACCCAGTTGCAATTGATATAGACGATGAAGGTGCAGTATATATTAACCGTACAAATCGTCAGAAAAACTCAGAATTTGATATTCGTGGACATAGAGATTGGATGATTGAATCTATTTCCTTGCAATCTGTGGAGGATAGAAGAGCCTTTTTACATAAAATATTTGCACCTGAATTAAGTGAAAAGAATTCCTGGGTTAAAGATTTAAATGGTGATGGTTCGCATGATTGGAAAGATTTAGCAGTTGAAAAGGAGGAAATTTGGAAATTAGAAGATCAAGATGGAGATGGTTATGCAGATAAATCAAGTAGAGTTTTTAATGGATTCAATTCTGAAGTAACAGATGTTGCTGGAGGAATATTAGTAAGAGAAAAGGATGCATTCATCGCTGTTGGTCCGGATTTATGGAGATTAGATAATACCAATAAATTAGGATTATTGACCAACCCAAAATCGATTTCACATGGCTATGCTGTTCATATTGGATTCGGTGGACATGGTATGTCTGGAGTTATTGAAGGGCTAGATGGAAAAATTTACTGGCAAATTGGTGATATTGGTGCAAATATAACGGATATTAAAGGGAATAATTTTAAGCATCCAAACTCCGGAGTAATTGTTCGTTCTAACCCAGATGGTTCAGATTTTGAAGTTTTCTCCTATGGAAATAGAAATACCCATGAATTTGTATTTGATGATTATGGAAATTTAATTTCATCCGATAACGATGGAGATCACCCAGGGGAATCTGAAAGATTGGTGCACGTGGTAGAGGGAGCAGATTTAGGGTGGAGATCGAATTGGCAATATGGAAAATATGTAGATCCAAACAATAATCTTTACAAAGTTTGGATGGACGAAAAATTATATATACCTCGTTGGGAAGGACAAGCAGCCTATATTTTACCTCCAATTATGAATTATCATAATGGTCCGACAGGTATGCTTTGGAATCCTGGTACGGCATTAGGTAAAAAATGGCAGAATAAGTTTTTCTTGGTTGAGTTTGTTGGAAATAATTCAAGATCACATATTTGGTCTTTTGATTTAAAACCCAAGGGAGCAAGTTTTGATTTTAACTCCGAAGTGGATGTAGTTTCTGGTATATTACCAACTGGAATAAGATTTGGACCAGAGGGTGCATTATATGCAGCAGACTGGGTTTTTGGTTGGTATACTAAAAATTACGGTCGTGTTTGGAAAATTGATGTTTCAGAAAATGAAAACGATTTAGCAGCTGAAAGAGCCCAAACGAAGAAATATATCCAAATGGACTACAGTTTAGAAACTGAAGATAAACTATATGAATTACTATTTTATGCTGACCAACGGGTACGTAAAAAGGCTCAATTTGAATTAGTAGCTAGAGGAAATAAAGGTTATATTCAATTACAAAAAGCCTTAACTCAAAGAGATAATCAAATTGCTCGATTACATGGTATTTGGGGAGTTGGACAATTAGCGGCAAAATCTGATAAATATGCACAAGGATTGGTAAGTTTATTGGAAGATAAGGATGCAGAAATTCAGGCTCAAGCTGCGAAAACATTAGGTGATATTCGTTACAAAGAAGCAGAATCTAAATTAATTCCTCTTTTGAAATCTGAAAATCCAAGATCAGCATTTTTTGGAGCACAAGCTTTGGGAAGAATTGAATCAAAACAAGCAGTACCAGAATTGATTAATTTATTAAATCGAAATAATGACGAAGATAATTATATTCGTCATGCAGCTGTTTTAGCATTATCCAGAATTGGAGAGGTTGAACCAATACTTTCACTTAAGGATTCAGATTCAAAAGCATTAAGAACAGCAGCTGTTTTGGTATTTAGAAGAATGCGTAATGAAAATATTCGAGAATTCCTTAAGGATAAAGATGAATATATTGTAACGGAAGCTGCGAGAGCAATCAATGATGATTGGTCCATTGAAGCAGCATTACCAGATTTAGCAGCATTACTTTCAACAACGAAATTCAATAATGAACCTTTGATAAGAAGAGCTATTAATGCTTGTTGGAGAGTAGGTGGAACAGAAAATATTGAAAGATTAGTAGAATATTCTCAAAGATCTAATTCCCCATCTGAATTAAAAGCTGAGGCTTTGGCAACAATTGGAAACTGGGGAAAGCCAACAACCTTAGACCGTGTAACAGGAAGGTATAGAGGGGATTTCAAAAGAGATGCCAGTGAAGCAATTGCTGTTGTAAAAAGAGTTATTCCTGAATATTTAAAAACAAACGATATCGCCTTAGGAGAATCTACGGCTAAATTAATATCTGATTTAGGTATGAAGGATTATGAAGCTGAACAAATTGCAATTTTTAATTCTAAAAAAGAAAATAAAATTCGTTTGGCACATTTAAAATCCTTGATTGAATTAAAATCAAATTTATTATCAGGAATAATCATTGATGCATTTAAGGATGATTTTGAAGAAATAAAAAATCTAGCATTATCTAATATAGATAAAATTGAAATTACCAAAGAAGCATTACCTGAAATTGCGAATCATATCATGGAAACTGGTAAGGTTAGTGAAAAACAGAATTTAATTCAAGGAATGAGTAATTTAAGTCCTGAAATCAGTTTAGATGTTTATTCTGATTTAGTGGAGAAAATGACAAAAAACCAGATTCCTCAAGAAATTAGATTAGATTTAAGGGAGGCGGTAGAAAAAATTAATGCAGAAAAATTAGTTGCTAAATTGGATGCATTGGTAAATACAGGAAATCCTTTAGATAAATTTTCAGATGCTTTATATGGTGGAGATAGAAGAGGAGGATTTGCAGTATTCAACTATAATTCTACCGCACAATGTACTAGATGTCATAATTTAGACGGAAAACCAGGGGGAGTAGGACCAAGTTTGAAAGGAATAGGGTCTAAATTAACTCGTGAGCAAATATTAGAAGCTTTAATTTTACCTAGTGCAAGATTAGCTCCAGGATATGGAACCATTTCGATCGTTTTAAATGATGGGCAAGAGGTGACAGGTATATTAATGGAGGAGTCGGATGATGAATTAGAATTACATACTACTGAAGCTGCAGAACCTTTAAAAATTGCTAAGTCTAGAATTAAGACTAGAACTAATTATCCTTCTGCAATGCCTCCTATGGGAGAATTACTGACTAAACAAGATATTAGAAATTTAGTTGAATTTGTTTCGGGATTAAAATAAATCCCGAAACTTTTAACCTATAAAGCTATGAATACTTTCAATATTAATAGGAGAAAATTCCTTAAAGGGACAACTGCGGCCCTTGCTTTATCACATTTTGGAGCCTATGGCTTAGATTTAATGAATCCTGATAGACCTTATAAAGTTGGTTTAATTGGAACGGGATGGTACGGAAAATCTGATTTATTCAGATTAATTCAAGTATCTAAGATTGAAGTGGTAGCCCTTTGTGATGTTGATCAAAAAATATTGAAAGAAGCAGGAGAATTAGTAATGGTTCGCAATAAACAAAGTAAAGCACCTGTCTTATATGGAGATTATCGTAAGATGCTTAAGGAGCAAGAAATGGATATTGTATTAATTGGCACTCCAGATCATTGGCATGCAGCACAAATGATTGAAGCGGTTAAAAAAGGTTCAAACGTTTATGTTCAAAAGCCTATTTCTGTAGATGTCATGGAGGGAGAAGCGATGGTTGCCGCGGCAAGAAAATATAATAAAGTTGTACAAGTAGGTACTCAACGAAAATCCACTCCTCATATTATCCGAGCAAAAAAAGAAGTAGTTGATGCAGGATTACTTGGCAAAATTGGCCATGTAGATTTATCCTGTTATTACCATATGAGAAATAATGGGAATCCTCCAATACAAGATGTTCCTGAATATTTTGATTATGAAATGTGGACGGGACCAGCACCAATGCGACCGTTTGATGGACTACCTCATATTCGTTGGTGGAGAACATTTATGGAATATGGTAACGGAATTGTAGGAGATATGTGTGTTCATATGTTTGATACAGCGCGTTGGTTATTAGACTTAGGCTGGCCAAAACAAATTTTCTCTGATGGAGGGATTTATATTCAAAAGGAAGGTAAATCAAATATTACAGATACTCAAACTGTAACTTTCCAATATGACGATTTAAACTGTGTTTGGAATCATCGTAGCTGGGGGGCATCAGCTGATCCAGCTTACCCATGGGCTTGTATTATTTATGGGGAAAAAGGTACATTAAAAATCTCCACCATGCAGGCAGATTTTATTCCAGCTGACCCTAAAGCTGAAAAAATACATTTCGATTGTTTATACGAAAAAGAAAAATATCCAGAAGATGTGGATGAGGTTAGAATTGAATTAAATGCTGCCCCAGCTACAAGATTGCATATGTTAGATTTTTTAAAGGCAATTCAAGAAAAGGGAAGACCTGTGGCAGATATTGAGGCAGGACATATTTCAACTGCCTCCTGTATTTTAGGAAATATTTCACAAAAAATTGGTAGAGCAGTAAAATATGATCCAATAAATAAAATTGTTATTGGAGATGATGAAGCAACTGGTTTATTGGCAAGAGAATATAGAAAACCTTGGGATAGAGGAATTCTTAGTTAGGCATTTATTATAAGTTATAAGAATTTAAGTCTTAGAATTAAAAAAAACGTGAAAGCGGATAAAAATATGAAAAGAATATTGATACTATTGGCCTTATTATTGGCAGGAAATCTTCACGGAAAAGTATTAATGCCAAAGATATTTTCAGACCACATGGTTTTAAAATCTAATTCAACTATAAAGGTTTGGGGTTGGACGGACTTAAACACTGTTGAAATTTCGGTATGGAATGATTGGGAAAACAAAGAAATAAAGACAAGGGCTGAAAGTGGTTATTGGGAATTAGAATTAAAAACACCCGATGCATCAAAAGGTCATCAAATTATTATAAAAGATCCAAATTCAAAAATAATTATAGATGATGTACTAATAGGAGAAGTTTGGGTATTCTCGGGCCAATCTAATATGGAATGGTCTGGAATAAAAAGTCAGGAATTACCTCAGACAATCCAAGAGGCTCCTAATTCATACAATGAGGAAATTCGATTCTTTTATGTAGAAAAATCAATGTCGCATTATCCACAGGATGAATTTAAATATGGAAAGTGGGTTGTATGTAGTCCGGATGAAATGTTTCGATTTTCAGCAATTGGTTATTTCTTTGGAAAGATGTTGAATAAGAAATTAGGGGTTCCTATGGGTTTAATAAATTCCAATTGGGGAGGAACAAATGCAGAGTTTTGGATGCCAGCTGAATTAATTTCTCAAGACCCAGAATTAAGTGTAAATGAGAAAAAATTTAGGCATCAAACTTGGATGCCTGATTATTCTGGTTCTTTATATAATGCAATGATTCACCCAATGAAAAACTATTCCATATCCGGTGTTTTATGGTATCAAGGGGAAGCGAATGTTGAAACCTATAGTAATTACTCAAAAATTATGGAGAAATTAATTGCTAATTGGAGAAGTTTTTGGGGAGAAAATTTACCATTTTATTATGCTCAAATTGCACCTTGGAAAAATTATTCTGAAATAAAGGGAGCTTTATTACGGGAACAGCAAACAAAAAATTTATCAATTCCACATACCGCTATGGTAATAACCCATGATTTGGTAGATGATATAACCAATATTCATCCAAAAATGAAAATAGAGGTTGCAGAAAGATTTTATAATATTGCTATCAAAAATGTCTATGGTATAAAAGATGGTCCAACTGATTATCCAATATATAAAAGTCATAAGATTGAAAAGGATAAAATAAGGATTGAATTTTCTAATGTAGAGGAAGGATTAATGGTAAAAGGGGCTGAGATAGAGGATTTAGAAATTGCAGGTGAGGATGGAATTTTTATTGAAGCCCGTGGAAAAATTGAAGGAAAAAGCTTGGTTGTTTATAGTGATAAGGTAAAAAATCCCAAAAATGTTCGATTTGCATTTCATAATGATGACATGCCAAATTTATTCAGTAAAAATGGATTACCTGTAAATTTATTTAGAACAGATTTTTAGAATTATTAAACTCCTTTTAAATTAAAAAAGTCTTGTAATTTTAGATAATAATAATCTTTTGCATCATCGTATTCCTCTAATAAAGAGATAAAAAAGGATTTTTCGTAAATAAGAAATTGAGAATATGATTTTGTTTGAAGGTTAAAGCTATGTTTTGCATGGTTTTCCAAATCATTAATCCCAAAGAATAACTCATTTTTCGGTTTAATTATGAGATTTGAACCCTTTGAGCTTAATTCAACCTCTCCATCAACCAAATAAAAAATATGATTTAAATCTTGACCTTCCCTAAATAAAAATTTATTGGGACCATATTCAAGATTTATT
>JBJOIA010000227.1:0-4057 GCA_046047395.1 Bacteroidota bacterium
TTCATGTCTATTTTTGCACCCGAAAAAATATTTTTTACAGCACTATAAATTATAATTTTTAAAATATGGCATCAGTTAGACCGGATGAGGTATCAGCGATCCTTCGTGAACAACTATCAAACGCTAAAACACAGGCAGAATTAGAAGAAATAGGCACCGTATTACAAATTGGTGATGGTGTAGCAAGAATTTATGGTTTATCCAATGTTCAAGCTGGGGAGTTAATTGAATTTGAAAACGGCCTAAAAGCATTAGCATTAAACTTAGAAGAGGATAATGTTGGAGCGGTATTATTGGGAGATTCGAAAGATATCAAGGAAGGTGATACTGTAAAAAGAACCAATTTAATTGCTTCAGTAGAAGTAGGTGAAGGAATTTTAGGAAGGGTTGTAAATACTTTAGGTCAGCCTATTGATGGAAACGGACCGATTGAAGGAGAATTATTCGAAATGCCTCTGGAGCGTAAAGCTCCTGGTGTTGTATTTAGAGAGCCTGTAACAGAGCCGATGCAAACGGGTATCAAAGCTATTGATGCAATGATTCCAATTGGTAGAGGTCAAAGAGAATTAGTGATTGGTGACCGTCAGACAGGTAAAACTGCTGTTTGTATTGATGCAATCATTAACCAAAGAGAATTTTATGATAGAGGGGAACCAGTATACTGTATTTATGTGGCTATTGGCCAAAAAGCGTCTACAATTAAGCAAGTAGAGCAAGTATTAAGAAAAGCTGGAGCAATGGATTATACAGTAATTGTATCAGCATCAGCTTCAGACCCAGCTCCAATGCAATTCTATGCTCCATTTACTGGTGCTGCCATTGGAGAATATTTCAGAGATACTGGTAGACCAGCCTTAGTTGTTTATGATGATTTATCTAAACAAGCTGTAGCCTATAGAGAGGTATCATTATTATTAAGACGTCCACCAGGACGTGAAGCATACCCAGGTGATGTATTCTATTTACACTCAAGATTATTAGAAAGAGCTGCAAAGGTAAATTCATCAGATGAGATTGCTTCTCAAATGAATGATTTACCAGAATCTTTAAAGGGAAAAGTAAAAGGAGGAGGATCTTTAACAGCACTTCCTATTATTGAAACTCAAGCAGGAGACGTTTCTGCATATATTCCAACTAACGTAATTTCGATTACGGACGGACAGATCTTCTTAGAGACGAATTTATTCAACTCTGGTATTCGTCCTGCTATCAACGTGGGTATTTCTGTATCGCGTGTTGGAGGAAATGCACAAATTAAGCCGATGAAAAAGGTGGCTGGTACGCTTAAATTAGATCAAGCACAATTTAGAGAATTAGAAGCTTTTGCTAAATTTGGTTCAGATTTAGATGCATCCACTAAATTAACCATTGATAGAGGTAGAAGAAACCTTGAAATGTTGAAGCAACCTCAATTTAGTCCACAAAGAGTTGAAGAGCAAGTGGCAATGATTTTCTTATCAACTGTAGGAGGATTGGATAAAGTGCCAGTAGAAAAAGTTAGAGAATTTGAAAAAGATTATATTTCTGTTTTAAAAGCAACTCATGCTGATACATTAGCTCAAATAGCAAATGGTAAATATGATGATGCAATTATTGAAACATTAAAGAAAGTAGGAGCAGAAGTAGCTTCTAAGTATTAAGTGAAGAGTGAAGAGTGAAGAGTGAAGAGAATAAAGTTCAAAGTTCAAAGGCTTTAGATTATTAATAAATTAAAATTATGGCTTCATTAAAAGAAGTAAGAAATAGAATAAATTCGGTAAATTCTACCCAGCAGATTACAAAAGCTATGAAAATGGTTTCTGCTGCTAAGTTAAGAAGGGCTACGGATGCTATTTTGCAAATGAGACCTTATTCTAAAAAATTAACTGAACTAATTTCAACTGTTTCCTCAAAAACCGAGGCAGGACAGGAAAATCCATATACTGAAGTTAGAGAAATAAATCGTGTATTAATCATAGCGGTTACTTCTGATAGAGGATTATGTGGAGCTTTTAATGCCAATATCGGTAAAGCCACCATTAATTTAATTAAAGAAAAATATCAAAGTCAACTAGACAATGGAAATGTAGAAGTTCTTACTTTAGGAAAGAAGGGGAATGAATATGTTTCAAGAAGAGGTTATTCTGTTGACGGTAAATTTACTGAGATATATTCTGATTTAAGCTTCCATAGTGCAAAGGAAGTGGGAGAATATATCTTAGCTAAATTTGAAAATAAAGAGTTTGACAAGGTAGATTTAATTTATAATGAATTCAAAAATGTTGCAACTCAGATTATTCGAGTTGAAGATTTTTTACCTTTAGTTCAAGCCACTAATCAAGACGAGATTGTTTCAAACGGGGATTATATTTTTGAACCGAACGAAGCTACTATCATCAATGAATTGATTCCAAAATCATTAAAGCTAAGCCTTTACAGAGCATTATTAGAATCCAATGCCTCTGAGCATGGAGCTAGAATGACTGCAATGGATAAGGCTACTGATAATGCCAACGAATTATTGAAAGCATTGAAATTGGAATACAATAGATCTAGACAAGCAGCAATTACAAAAGAAATATTAGAAATTGTTGGTGGAGCAGAAGCGCTTGCTAATTAATCTATAATACATAATTCGATTGTTTAAAACCGACAAAAAATCTGAAAAAGCCATTTTGGTAGCAGTCACTACCAATCAGCAAAAAGCTGAGCAAACCAAAGAATATTTGGATGAATTGGCATTTTTAGCCTTAACAGCTGGGGTAGACACTGTTGCAACCTTTCACCAAAATCTTCCAAAAGTAGATCATCGAACCTATGTAGGGAAAGGTAAACTAGAAGAAATCATGGCATTTATTGCTTATCATCAAATTGATCTAGTAATATTTGATGATGATTTATCTCCTTCACAGGTAAGGAATATTGAAAATATTCTTCAATCCTATAAAATTGAGGTCAAAGTATTGGATCGGAGTTTGTTGATTCTGAATATTTTTGCTATGCGTGCACAAACACAGCAGGCAAAAACTCAGGTTGAATTGGCTCAATATCAATACATGCTTCCAAGATTAACTAGAATGTGGACCCACCTTTCAAAACAAAGGGGTGGAGTAGGTATGAGAGGACCGGGAGAAAAAGAATTAGAGACAGACCGAAGAATTGCCAACGACCGAATAGCTTTTTTGAAAGATAAATTGGTCAAAATAGACAAACAATCTTATACACAAAGAAAAAGCAGAGATTTATTGACGAGGGTTGCTTTAGTAGGCTATACCAATGTAGGAAAATCCACTTTAATGAATAAATTATCTAAGTCGGATGTTTTTGCAGAAAATAAACTCTTTGCTACTTTAGATTCAACTGTTAGAAAAGTCAACTGGGATGGAATTCCGTTTTTATTATCTGACACTGTAGGATTCATCCGAAAACTTCCTACCCTATTAATAGAATCATTTAAATCTACCTTGGATGAGGTAAGAGAAGCCGATATATTGGTTCATGTAGTAGATATCTCTCATCCAAATTTTGAAGAACAAATTGAAATCGTCAATACGATATTAGGCGAAATTGGCGCGAATGGCAAACCCATGATTTTGGTATTCAATAAGATTGATAAATTCAAAGTGGAAGAGATCTATTTTTCAGAAAATATAGATGAAAATGGAGATAAAATCCTTTCAAAGGAAGAGCGGGTTTTAGCCTTATTAGAAAGGAGTCATTGGAAAAATCAAATTGTTAAAACAATTTTTATTTCTGCAATTAATAAATCAAATATGGAGGATTTAAGAAATCAATTATTTGAATTAATCAAGGAAAAGCATTTCACCATTTTCCCAAATTGGTTGAATGGGGGCCATTTAAATAGTTTTAGTGATGGTTACTTGCCTAAGTAATATTCTGGGCTCTCCACTCATTAATTCCTTTTATAAAAATTTGTCCTCTAAAAATAAAAAAGACGAATATAAATCCTAAAACAAACCCAAAAATTGAATATTTAATCGTAGATCTTTTGGAATAGTTCAAGGGGTAAAAAGGCTTAGAAACAACCGTTACCGCTGGTTTTAAATTATTATTCAAT
>JBJOIA010000228.1:0-2541 GCA_046047395.1 Bacteroidota bacterium
ATGGTGCGAGATCGATAAGTCACAACACCGAAATTCATGAATTTTTGGTCAGCAAATTTATGTTTCGAAAAGCATATGCTCGCCTAAACATCATATACTCCCCTTTTGTAGGTTTAGGCATTAATGTTCTCTTTCCCTTTAGGTACATTCTAGCTAAAGTTACATGGTGTAATACTATAAATAAAATTAATATATTACTTCATCAAGAGGATCTCAGGCGAAGCCAAAAATATTAAGATCATGAATCGAAAACACCTTGTAGTTAAAATATCTAGATTCTTATTAAAATTTCCTTTTCAAATATTAAGACCTGTCGAACAATTTCTTTTAACCAGGAAACACCCTAAAACAAACTCCCCAATAATAATAATTTTGTCTCTTCCAAGAAGTGGATCTACGTTAACTTATCAAGCTATTGCCCATCGTTTCAAGGTTTACTACCTATCCAACCTTTCTCATTTCTTCTACAAAATTCCATACATTGGATATTTACTTACAAGAAATCATACTTTTCAATATTATTCAGATTTTTACTCTAGTAAAGGGTTTGTTAAAGGACTTATGGGGCCAGCAGAAGGGTTTCACTTTTGGAATTACTGGTTTAGATGTACCCTCTCTCAAAAAGAAACTTTGGATAATGAAAAGTTGAATAATCGGGAAAAGTTACTATTAAAAATTTTTAAATATATATCCGTTAATTCTAGGCCGATATTAACTGCCTATCTTGGTCATATATTTTGTTTCAATAAACTGAATAGTGCATTTCCCAATGCAGTATTTATTAGACTAAGGCGAAATCCTGTTGATGTAATTAGCTCAATAATGAATGAGACTCCTGATGAAATAGAAAAAGTTTTTAGTCTTAGACCTGCAGAATTAAATCCTTGCAATTATTCCAGTAAATTATCAAAAGTTTCCGCTCAAGTATATTACTTGAACAAAAAACTAGATAATTTAAATAACAGGAATATTTTTGACATTAACTACGAAGATCTTTGCAAAAACCCCAATGAAGTATTAAATAATTTAAAAATGTTTTGTAAAAAAAGAAGTATCTATCTGGAGGATAATAATGAAATACAAAACTATTTTTTGAGAAGCGCCGTTTTAGATTCCAAAATCAGAAAGGATATAAAGTATGCTTTGGATAATATCGACAAGTAAATTTGATAACTTTTGAAAGTATTTATGGAAAATAAAATATGGCTTTCATCTCCACATATGGAGGGACATGAAATCAATCACATAACAGATGCTTATTCCAAAAACCATGTTTTTCCTTTGGGGGAATATGTCAATAAGTTCGAAGCAAAAATTTTAAAAACTATAAGATTAAAAGAAGGTCATACTTTAGCTTTAAATTCTGGCACCTCAGCTATACATTTAGCACTTAAACTCTGTAATGTCTCGGCAGGAGATGAAGTAATATGCTCCTCATTTACATTTAGCGCATCAGCCAACCCAATCATATATGAAGGTGGAATTCCAATTTTTGTTGATTCTGAAAAAGACACATGGAATATGTGTCCAAAACTACTTGAAATTTGTATTCGAGATCGGTTAGATAGAGGAAAAAAACCTAAAGCAATTATACTTGTTCATTTATATGGAATGCCCGCTAAGCTTCAAGAAATAATGACAATTGCTACTCATTATGATATTCCTATCATTGAAGATGCCGCAGAATCCTTAGGATCTTATTATAATGATCAACACACTGGAACATTTGGTTCATTCGGAATATTTTCTTTCAATGGCAATAAAATCATTACAACATCAGGTGGTGGAATGTTAGTATGTAAAACAGAATCCTCAAAAAACCTTGCATTAAAATATGCTACCCAATCGAGAGAGCCTGTAATTTGGTATGAGCATAACCAAGTAGGATATAACTATAGACTAAGTAATATTTCAGCTGCTATTGGAGTTGGACAATTGGATGTGCTCGATAAAAGAGTAAATAAACGCAGAGAGATTTTTAACACCTATAAAAATCATCTTGGTAATTTGGCGGATGTAGAATTTCAGACAGAACCTAGTTCAAAATATTTTTCAAATCATTGGTTAACAGCACTTATTATTGAAAATGATAAAGGAATAATGTCTTTGATAGATTATCTAAATCAATTTAATATAGAATCTAGACCATTGTGGAAGCCAATGCATTTACAACCTTTTTTTAAAAAATATGATTTTTATTCCAATGGTACATCGGAGGAATTATTCTCAAAGGGTATTTGCTTGCCCTCATCATCTTTAATGAAGATAGAAGAGCAAGAGTTAGTAATTAAAAAAATAAAGGAGTGGCTTATTCATTAACACTAAAAAAATATACTAAGAGTGCTTTTTTCGAAAGTGATATTTCTCAATTAACTATTGACAAAAGAATACATAGTGTTCTTGTGATTGGTGGTGCTGGAACCATTGGGTCTAGTTACATAAAACACTTATTACAACTATATCAGCCTAAAAGAGTTGTAGTAGTTGACATTAATGAGAATGGATTAACAGAGCTAACTAGGGACCTACGCAGCTCAAATC
>JBJOIA010000229.1:0-4000 GCA_046047395.1 Bacteroidota bacterium
TACAATATACCCTATATAGTTTCTGTTAGAAATACAGATTTGAACCTTTATTTAAAATATTTAATTCACCTAAGAACATTTGGAATAGAAATTATAAAAAATGCATCACGAGTAATTTTTACAAATCATGATTATAAGAATTTATTTTTAAAGAAATATTTTCCTTCAAAACTAAATGATCCACTCATTTTTGAAGTCATTCCAAACGGAGTTGATGATTTTTGGATTGAAAATACAGCCAAGGCTAAAAAATATAAAAATACTTCAGAATTATCAGTTTTATATGTAGGAACGTTTTTGAAAAACAAAAATGTTGCATTATTAATTCAGACAATGTTTTTCCTTGCTAAGAAAAAAAAGGAACACAAGTTCACACTTAATTTAGTTGGAGGTGGAGGAAGAGGAGGAATAGGAAAGGGAGATGAAAAAGTATATAAAAAAATTGATCAAAGTATAAAAATTCCAAATTTGAGTGTTAACTATCACGGCCGGATTAATGATTTAGAAACATTAAAAAATTTATATATAGAAAACGACATTTTCATTTTAATATCCCGAAAAGAAAACTTTGGGTTATCTTTTATTGAGGCTTTATCCCAAGGAACACCAATATTGTTTACAAACGGGCAAGGTGTTAGCTCATTTTTTAAAAATGAAATTGTTGGATGTGGAATTGATAGATTTAACTCTAAAGAAATAATTTCAAAAATTAATAAGATTATAGAGAATTACAATGTAATGTCAGCAAATGCAGTTTTATCTACCAAAAGATTTGGTTGGAATAATATTGCAGACAAATATGACTCTATATACAAATTATTTTCTAAGAATTAAGAAAAAATTATTATGAGATTAATCGCGCCAAACTTTATTGGTATCGGAGTCATGAAAAGCGCGACTACCTGGATTTCTCAATGTCTTAGGGAACATCCTGAGATATACATAAGTGAAATTAAAGAAATTCATTACTTCTCTGCAAATTATGGCAAGGGCTCTGATTGGTATTTAAAACATTTTATTAAAAGTGCTGGTTATTCAGCTAAAGGGGAGTTTTCTCTTAGTTATTTTGATGATATTCAATATGTAAACAGGATTAAAGCTGACTTAGGTAACGTTAAAATATTAATTAATCTGCGAGATCCTGTTTCACGATTTATATCTCATATTAAACATATTTATAGGGTTGAAAATATTCCTGACAGTCACCGAAAATATTACATCGACACAAATCATTTTAATTATATTATACAGCAATACCCTTCCCTTTTAACAAAAGGTATTTATTATCCTATGATATTCCATTGCCAACAAGTCTTTGGAGAAGAGAATGTATTGATAACTACAAAAGAGGATATTGACAAAGATCCTAAGAAAGTTCTTGAATTAATATTTAAATTTCTGGAAGTAGATTATGAGTTCGAACCGAGTATTCTTCAAAAAAATGTTAGTATTGGGATAATACCTAAGTATATTTTTCTTGAGACACTTAGAGTAAAGTTATATCGATATTCAAAACAATTTTTTCCTAAAATTATATTGTTGCTTAGGAAATATCGAATAAGTGAGATTTACAGAAAATTAAACACCAGCGCGCAAGAAATTTCTTTGGATAAGAACGTAATTAAACTACTTTACCAGTATTATTGGGATGATCTTGAATTGATAAATAATAAACTTCATATTAACACAACAAATTGGAAATATAATGAAAACAAAAATTAATTTTGCAATAGTTGGTTGTGGACGAATAGGGAATCGTCATGCCGAACATATAGCAAATAATGGCAGCCTTAAGGCCGTTTGTGATATTGACATAAGTAAAGCTAAGGTTTTAGAAAAAAAATATAAAGCAAATGCATATGAAACTCTTGAGGATCTTTTAGATAATGAAAAAGACCTAGATGTAGTTTCAGTGTGTACACCAAATGGATTACATGCATTACATTCAATTAAAATTCTGAATGCCGGTTTCAATGTCCTTTGTGAAAAGCCAATGGCAATTAATGTTCACGACTGTGGAGAAATGATTAAAGCCGCTGAACGAAACAACAAGAGGCTTTTCGCAATAAAACAAAATAGATTTAATCCTCCTGTTTCTGCAGTTAAATCAGCAATTGATGAGGGAAGGTTTGGTAAAATTTATAGTGTTCAGTTAAGCTGTTTTTGGAACAGAAATGATGATTATTATCTAAACTCTTGGAAGGGGACTAAAGATCTTGATGGAGGAACATTATTTACACAATTCAGTCATTTCATTGATCTTTTGTATTGGCTTATTGGTGACATTAAAAACACTCATGCCTTTACGAGGAACTTTGCTCATCAAAATATTGTTGAATTTGAAGATACTGGGGTTGTAGCTTTGGAATTTTTCAATGGAGCAATTGGAACCATAAATTATACAGTAAATAGTTTTGGAAAAAACATGGAAGGCTCGTTAACAATATTTGGTGAAAAAGGCACTGTAAAAATAGGAGGGCAATATCTCAATGAACTTGAATACCAAAATATTGAAGGGTTTGAATTTAAGAACTTGCCTGTTGGAAACAGCGCAAATAATTATGGAAATTATCAAGGATCTATGTCAAATCATGATAAGATCTATGAAAATGTTGTAGAGGTTCTTAATAATGGGGACGCAATATCTACTAATTCATTTGAAGGGATGAAAACTGTTGAAATCATCAGTAAGATTTATTCATCAGCTAATTCCAAATAACAAAAGAATGGAGCCGAAAATTCAATTACCTGGAATTATAGATGTAAAATTCGGGGAGAATATTAGAATCATTCAACCTGTAAATCTATACGGTTGCGCTATTGGCAACAATTGCTTCATAGGTCCATTTGTTGAGATTCAGAAAAATGTTACAATAGGAAATGAAACAAAAGTACAATCACACAGTTTTATTTGTGAGCTAGTTACTGTAGGTAATAATTGCTTTATCGGCCATGGCGTAATGTTTATTAACGACTTATTCTCAAAAGGAGGGCCTGCTAATGGCAATAAAAGCTTATGGAAATCAACAGTGATAGGCAACAATGTATCAATCGGAAGTAACTCTACCATATTGCCTGTAAATATCTGTGATGATGTGGTAATTGGTGCGGGATCTGTTGTAACAAAAAACATTTCAAAAAAGGGAATATATGCTGGAAACCCAGCAAGACTCTTAAAATCATTTTAATTAACTGTGATATGAAAAAAATTCCTTTTGTTGATTTAAAATCACAATATCTTTCGATAAAAGAAGAGGTTGATTCAGCAATTGCAAATGTAATAGAAAATACAACCTTTATAGGAGGCAAAAACGTTAATATGTTTGAAGAAGATTTTGCTAAATTGTATGGAGTAAAACATTGTATTTCTACTGCAAATGGAACGGATTCATTATTCATTATAATGAAAATGCTTGGCATTGGAGATGGAGATGAAGTTATAACCGTAGTTAATAGTTGGATATCTTCATCTGAAACCATAAGTCAAACAGGAGCTAGACCAATATTTGTAGATATTAATCCTGATTATTATTCAATTGATGAAAATAAAATTGAGGAAGTGATTTCTTCAAAGACAAAAGCTATAATACCAGTGCATTTGCATGGACAAATATGTAATATGGAAATAATAATGAAAATAGCTAATAAATATGGTATCCCTGTTATTGAAGATTGTGCACAGTCACATTTTTCTGAACTTAATGGAAACAAAGCAGGAATGTATGGAATTGCTGGATCATTTAGTTTTTACCCAGGTAAAAATTTAGGAGCTTACGGAGATGCCGGATGCATTATTACTAATGACGATAACCTTGCCGAAAAATTCAGAATGTATGCTCGTCATGGAGCATTAAAAAAACATGATCACCAAATTGAAGGAATAAATAGTAGGATGGATGGTATTCAAGCAGCCATACTAAACGCTAAACTTCCATATATATTAACTTGGACAGAAAATAGGATTAGAAACGCAAGTTTATATGATAAATATTTGATGAAT
>JBJOIA010000230.1:0-9309 GCA_046047395.1 Bacteroidota bacterium
CTCTAACCTGATAAATGGTAGAGTCTAATAATACAATTTTTTGAAAACCCCTGATTTCATAGTTTTCTACAGACTCGTTTTTGAAATCCATTTTTAAAGTTCTTTGGGTTTCAAAAAGAATATTTTTATTGTGGGCTTGGATAAAAATTGATGAAAGATTTTGATTAGAATCCAAAATTATTTCCATTTTTTCAATTTCTAATTCTTCCCCCTCTTTTCCAATATAACTGATTTTATTTTCTGTGGTATCAATCATATAGGAATTTTGAAAAGCAGCTTTATTAAGGTCTACAGCCTTAAACATGTCCCATTCATTATTCCAATCCGGATTTTTTTCCAAACTATCACTTTCCTTCCCATTTAATTGGATAAATTTTTTCAATTCCCAATTTTCCTTTTCCCCTTTTTGAATTTGCTCTTCCACCAGCTTTTGCACATCAAAATAAGACTGGCTCGTCAGGTTTATCTCATTATTACATGCCGAAAAGAATACTAGAAAAAATAAATAGATTGATTTATATAATTTCATTTTAAATTTTATGCCTTATACCTCTAAAAATACCTTCGATATTTAATTCGAAAACAAATATAAAATTTTATCTTGGTTCATAAGTTAAATATTTTGAATTAATAATCGTAAATTTGAACTTAACCATTTCGTTCACATGAGAAGTAAAAGTTCTAAAATAGCCCTTGCATTATTAATTATATTGATACTTGGAGGATTATATTATTTATTGGATAAACCTAGCCAAACAAAAACTATTAAAGAGGAAAAAACTACCATTAATACCCCAAATTTTAATGCGGATTCCGCCTTTAATTATGTAAAAACCCAGGTAGAATTTGGTCCTCGCGTGCCAAATTCCTCTTCACATCAATTATTTCGAGAATATTTAATCAATAAATTGAAATCATTTGGCCTTAATCCAAATGTTCAAGAATTCCAAGTAAATTATCGCGGTAAACTAACTAAAGGGTATAATATAATCGCACAATATCAACCTAATTTTGGTAAAAGGATTTTATTGGCCGCTCATTATGATACAAGACCAATTGCTGATAAGGACAAGGAAAATCCCAAGGCTGCTATGGATGGGGCAGATGATGGTGCTAGTGGTGTAGGCGTCTTATTGGAAATTGCCAGAACAATCTCTCAAAGCCCAGATCCTGCTAAAGTAGGAATTGATTTCATCTTTTTCGATTTAGAAGATGGAGGAGATGCCAATACAGGTGATGGATGGATTCTAGGGTCAGATTATTGGGCATCAAATCTAGTCCCAGCAAATTATCAGGCTTTTTATGGAGTATTACTAGATATGGTAGGGGCAAAAGATGCTAAATTCCCCTTCGAAGCAATTTCCATGAACTATGCTCCTTTTGTTCAAAAAATGATTTGGAATTCAGCAAAAGAACTTGGCTATGGAAATTATTTTATCCAAGAACAAGGAGGAGGAATAAACGATGACCACGTTCCCGTAAATCAAAAAGCGAAAATTCAAATGATTGATATTATTAATCTTAAATCAGGGTACGAATTTCCAGACCACCACCATACCAAAGCAGACAACCTAGAAATTATCGATAAAAATACTTTAAAGGCAGTGGGACAAACCCTTGTCTATACCTTATATCAAGAATAAATGGAATCATCAACTTTAAAAACCGTTTCTTTAAACGAAGTACATATTGGATTAGGGGCAAGGATGGTCCCTTTTGCAGGGTATAATATGCCTGTTTTATACACAAATTTAATTGAAGAGCATCATCAGGTAAGAAATAGTGTGGGGATGTTCGACGTTAGTCATATGGGGGAATTTTGGGTAGAAGGTCCAGAAGCCTTGGATTTAATTCAATGGGTATGCTCCAATGATGCAAGTAAATTAGTAGATGGGAAGGTTCAATATTCATCCTTATTAAATGAAACAGGAGGAATCGTAGATGATTTATTAGTTTATCGTTTTAAAGCAGACAAATATTTATTAGTTGTAAATGCTTCGAATATTGAAAAGGACTTTAACTATATTTCTAAACAAAATCGTTTTAATTGTGAATTAAGAAATGCAAGTGATGAATTTTCATTATTTGCTGTTCAAGGCCCAAATGCCAAGGAAACTATTCAGAAAATTAGTCGGGTAAATTTATCTTCCATTCCTTATTATTATTTTCAAGAAGGGGATATTGCAGGAATTGAAGAGGTAATAATTTCCAATACGGGCTATACAGGGGCTGGAGGCTTTGAGATTTATGTAAAAAATGCCGATGCCAAAAAGGTTTGGGATGCAATCATGGAAGCAGGAACTGAATTTGAAATTAAACCAATTGGCCTAGGTGCTAGAGACACCCTTAGAACCGAAATGGGATTTGCTTTATATGGGAATGAAATTAATGATGAAACCTCCCCAATTGAAGCAGGATTAGGATGGATTACTTCCTTTAATAAGGATTTTATTGCAAAAGAAATTCATGAATCAATCAAGAACAAGGGGCCTAAAAACAAATTGGTAGGATTTGAAATGCTTGATAGAGGAATTCCACGAACTGGATTTTTAATTAAAAATGAAGTAGGAGATACCATAGGAAAGGTAAGTTCTGGAACACAATCGCCTACTCTATCGAAGGCGATAGGTATGGGATATGTCTCTATGAATAAAGCTCAAATTGGGAATGAAATTTATATTGAAATTAGGAATCAATTAGCAAAGGCTAAAATTGTAAAAATGCCCTTTATTAAATGAAAAAAATAGATGTATGTTTATCTCCAGATTTGATTCATCTTTATGATGTATCCAATCTAGCTGTAGTAGTGGTTGATATTTTTCGTGCAACATCTTGTATGGTTACTGCATTTGGAAATGGGGCAGAGAGAATTCTTCCGGTGGAAGATTTGGAATTATGTAGATCGAAGAAATCGGAAGGGTATTTAATAGCAGCAGAAAGAAACGGGGAGAGTCCGGATGGATTTGATTTGGGAAATTCTCCATTTAGTTTTCAGGAGGCAAGAATAAAGGGTGCGAAGATATGTGTAACGACCACCAATGGAACGGTGGCAATAAGAAGATCGTCATCTTCTCCTTTATTAATGGTTGGAGCATTTCTAAATATTTCAAAGGTAGTTGAGCGGCTTAAAAATTGGGAGGGGGATGCTTTAGTAGTATGTGCCGGATGGAAGGGAAGGCCAAATTTAGAGGATAGTTTATTTGCAGGAGCCTTAATTGAAGGATTGGAGGGGGAATATACCTATGCAGATGATGCTTCCTTGATGGCAATGAGTTTATATAAGCAAGCAAAATTAGATTTGCTGAATTTTGTAAAGAATTCTTCGCATGTTCAAAGGTTGAAGCGATTAGGAATAGAGAAGGATATTGAATTTTGTTTGGAGCGCGATATTTATGATGTATTACCAATTTTAAATAGAGATTTTTTAACCATTTAACTTTTCATAAAATGAAAAAAATTGCCAATGTAGTAAGCTATTTTTTAGCTTTAATGTTTTTATTGTCCATATCACAGTTTTTTTTCCACTTATTTCCAGAGCCAGCCATGGAGCCGGGCATTGCAAAGGATTATTCTTCCATAATGAATAATACGGGTTATATGGCCATGGTAAAAGTAGTGGAATTAATAGGGGTAATATTATTGTTAATACCTCGATTTAGGGCCTTAGGTTTGGTAATATTGATTCCAGTATCTGTCAATATACTTTCTTTTGAAGTATTCATTTTAGGGCAGCCTGGATTTGGGATTCTTATATTAGCCTTATTAGTTTGGTTGGCCTATGTTGAGCGTGAAAAATTCAAGGCATTATTCTAATTGAAAATTAATTTAATTTTTTTTTCACCAACTGTTTCTTTTTCAGAAATTTATTTCTAACTTTGCACTCCCTTTTAGAAAATCAGCTAAAATTGGATTCAAATGAGGTTGGCAGAACTTCTTTGAGCGTTATGAAGAAATTAGCTGTACTAAAATGGAGAACAAAATTGTTCAGAACTGGTATTGATCTTTCAGGTATGAATGCCCATCCTAATGATTAAATATTAAGCTGTACAAGATGAAAAAGCTCTCTTTTTATTGAGGCGACGCATCTTGTCGTTTATATCCAATTCTGTTCTTATTGTTCAAAATCGCGTTTAAAACCGCGTTTTAACCTACAACAAGCCGAGGTAGCCTTGTAGGAATTATAAATTTTTTAAAAACATTTTTATGTCAGGAATTATTGGTAAAAAAATCGGAATGACCAGCCTATACGACGAGAACGGATTGAACGTTCCATGTACGCTGATTGAAGCCGGGCCATGTGTTGTTACACAGGTTAAGACCGTAGACAAGGATGGTTATGATGCTATCCAATTGGGATTCGGTGAGAAGAAGGAGAAGAATACGACGAAATCGTTGTTAGGACACTTCAAAAAAGCGAAGACTACACCTAAGAAGAAATTGGTGGAGTTTCGTTCGTTTAAAGAGGATTTAAAATTAGGTGATGTAGTAGGAGTAGATAAGTTTTCTGAGGGGGACTTTATTGATGCGGTAGGAACTTCCAAGGGAAAAGGTTTCCAAGGGGTTGTAAAGCGTCATGGATTTGGTGGAGTTGGAGGAGCTACACACGGACAGCACAATAGATTAAGAGCTCCAGGTTCAATTGGTGCATGTTCATTCCCAGCGCGTGTATTTAAAGGTCTAAGAATGGCTGGACGTACAGGTGGTGCGAGAGTGATGGTGGAGAATCTTCGTGTATTGAAGATTTACCCAGAGAAGAATTTATTAGTAGTTTCAGGATCAGTTCCTGGTGCTAAGAATTCGTTTGTTACAATTGAAAAATATGTTGAATAGTCTTCCTAAAGGAAAAGAAAAATGGAATTAGCAGTATATAATATGGAGGGAAAAGATACCGGAAAGAAAGTTAAACTTTCTGATGATATCTTTGGTATTACCCCAAATGAGCACGTAGTATACTTAGACGTTAAGCAATATTTAGCGAATCAGCGTCAGGGTACTCATAAAGCGAAAGAAAGAGCAGAGGTTTCTCGTTCAACGCGCAAGATCAAGAAACAAAAAGGTACGGGTGGTGCTCGTGCTGGATCATTGAAGTCTCCTTTATTCAAAGGTGGAGGTAGAATTTTCGGACCAAGACCAAGAGACTATCATTTCAAATTAAATAAGAAGGTTAAGAGTTTAGCTCGTCAGTCTGCATTAGCATCTAAGATTCAATCTGGAGATGTTTCTGTAATTGATGCGGTAAGTTTTGATGCTCCGAAGACTAAGTCATACATTTCAATGTTAAAGGCATTTTCTTTAGACGGAACAAAAACATTATTAATTACTCCAGAGGTAAATGCGAATGTAGTATTATCTGGAAGAAATGTTCCGAAGGCTAAGATTACTACAGCTAATGATATTAACACCTATGATTTAGTAAATGCGTCTAAGTTAATTATCACCCAAGAGGCATTGGAAAAAATTGAATCTTCATTTAAAAATTAAAATAAAATGGGAATTATTAAGCGTCCGGCATTGACTGAAAAGTCTCAAGGCATGCAAGAAAAAGGCAAGTATACTTTTATTGTTGACATGAACGCCAACAAGATTGAGATTGCCAAGGAAGTGAAGAAGATGTATGGTGTAGAGGTTACAGATGTAACTACTATGCGTCAGCTTGGTAAGAAAAAATCAAGAAGCACAAGAACAAAAATTACATCAGGAAGAACATCGACTTTCAAGAAGGCGATTGTTACGGTAGCTGATGGGGAAGTGATTGATTTTTATTCAGGAATTTAATTCGTATAACTAAGGGGGTTCATCCCGATAAAATGAACTAAAATAAATGGCAGCAATTAAAAAATTAAAACCGACAACTCCAGGACAACGTCAGCGTATTGCGCCAACGTTCGAGGAGATTACTGCTAAGAGTCCTTATAAACCGTTATTAGAACCGATTAAAAGGACGGGTGGTAGAAACAGTGATGGTCGTCGTTCAATGAGATACATTGGAGGAGGCCATAAGCGTCGTTACCGTGTTATTGACTTTGCGAGAAGGAAATTTGATGTAACAGCGGAGGTAAAGACGATAGAGTACGATCCAAACAGAACAGCAAGAATTGCCTTGGTTGAATATGCTGATGGAGAGATGGCATACATCATTGCTCCACAGGGATTACAGGTAGGTACTACGATTGTATCAGGAGAGAAAGTAGCTCCGGAGGTAGGAAATGCAATGCCAATGGTAAACATTCCGCTTGGTACATTAGTACACGCGATTGAACTTCGTCCGGGTGCGGGAGCTGAATTAGCTCGTTCGGCTGGAACGTATGCTCAATTATTAGCGAAAGAAGGAAAGTATGTTACTTTAAAATTACCTTCTGGAGAGATGAGATTAGTGTTGGGTACTTGTTTAGCAACTGTTGGTACAGTTTCAAATGAGAACCACATGAACATTAATTTAGGAAAAGCGGGACGTAAGCGTTGGTTAGGTCGTCGCCCTAGAGTTCGTGGTGTGGTAATGAATCCAGTTGATCACCCAATGGGTGGTGGTGAAGGCCGTTCATCTGGAGGTCATCCTCGTTCTAGAAATGGTTTATTAGCGAAAGGTAAGAAGACCAGAGATCCTAAGAAGAGCACAAATCGTTTGATTATTAGTAGAAGAAAATAATATAATAAGAGAATAATAAATGGCACGTTCATTAAAAAAAGGTCCTTATATCGATTATCGTCTAGACAACAAAGTACAGGCGATGAATGAATCTGGGAAGAAGTCTGTGATCAAGACTTGGTCTAGACGTTCAATGATTTCTCCAGACTTCATCGGACATACATTTGCAGTACACAATGGTAATAAGTTTATCCCTGTTTATGTTACAGAAAACATGGTTGGGCATAAATTAGGGGAATTTTCTCCGACACGTAATTTCCGTGGACATATTGCCAAGAAGGATAAAGGTAAAAAATAATTAACGGGGTAAAACCTAGTAATAAACATTAAGATGGAAGCAGTTGCTAAATTAAAGAATGTTCCTACTTCACCTCAGAAAATGAGAATCGTAGCTGATATGGTTCGCGGACAGAAGGTTTCCAAGGCATTGGCAATTTTGAAGTTTGAACCAAGAGTTGGAGCAAAAAGCATAGAAAAGTTATTACTTTCTGCAGTTGCAAACTGGCAGAATAAGAACGAGGAAGTGAGCATTGAAGATGCTGACCTATACATCAAGACGATATTCGTTGATGGTGGTTCTTCATTAAAGCGTTTACGTCCGGCTCCGCAAGGAAGAGGGCACCGTATTTTGAAGCGCTCGAATCATATCACTTTAGTGGTTGCATCAAATGCAGCTCCTGCAGTGGAAGAAGTAGAAACTAAATCAGAAGAAAAATAAACTTTAATAATAAAAGAAATGGGACAAAAAATTAACCCCGTTGGATTAAGATTAGGAGTTATCAGAGGATGGGATTCTAACTGGTACGGTGGAAAGACTTTTGCCGACAAATTAGTAGAAGACGATAAAATCCGTAAATATGTTTATGCTCGTATTCCTAAGGGATCCATCTCTAAAGTTATCATTGAACGTACTTTAAAGCGTATCACATTAACAATTAATACTGCTCGTGCAGGGGTTGTAATTGGTAAGCAAGGTGCAGAGGTAGATAAGTTAAAAGAGGAGTTGAAAGCAATTACTGGAAAAGACGTTCAAATCAATATTTTTGAAATCAAGCGTCCGGAATTAGATGCTAAATTAATTGGAGAGGGAATTGCTCAACAATTACAGGCTCGTATTTCTTTCAGACGTGCGATGAAGCAAGCAATTGCTTCTGCCATGAGAGTAGGTGCTCAGGGTATCAAATTAAAATTATCTGGCCGTTTAGGTGGTGCTGAAATGGCGCGTTCTGAAGGGTATAAAGAGGGAAGAATTCCTCTTCATACAATTCGTGCAGACGTAGACTATGCTATTTCAGAAGCGTTAACTGTATACGGAAAGATTGGAATCAAGGTTTGGGTTTTCCGTGGAGAAGTTTATGGAAAGCGTGATTTATCTCCAAATGCTGGATATGGTAATGTATCAGGAGGAAACTCTAACGAAAATAGAGGAGGAGGAATGGATAGAGGAAGAAGAAGAAATGATCGTGCTGATGCGGATAAAAAGCAAGGTGGAGGAAGAGGTAAGAGAAGATAAGATTTATTTATTAAGAAATTAGAAAAATAATAATAAGATGTTACAGCCAAAAAGAACCAAGTTTCGTAAGCAACAAAAAGGTCGGATTAAGGGAGTTGCTACCCGTGGCCACGAAATTGATTTTGGATCATTCGCGATTAAGTCATTAGAAGGAGGTAGAATTACTGCTCGCCAAATTGAGGCAGCACGTATTTCAGTAACAAGAGCTATGAAACGTGAAGGCCAAGTTTGGATCAGAGTTTTCCCTGATAAGCCAATTACAAAGAAGCCTGCTGAGGTTCGTATGGGTAAGGGAAAGGGAGCTCCAGAATATTGGGTTGCAAATGTTCACCCTGGTACAATCATTTTTGAATCGGCAGGGGTGCCATTAGAATTAGCTCAGGAATCTTTGAGACTAGCTGCTCAAAAGCTTCCAGTGCGTACCAAATTTGTAGTTCGTAAAGATTACCAAGAATAGAAATTGGTAAAAACAATTCTTTGAGAAAATGAAAAACGCAGAAATAAAAAGTTTAGGAAAAGACGAATTAGTGAAGAAAATCGCTGAGGAGAAAGAAAATTTGAGCCGTTTACAATTGGCACATTCAATTTCTCCAATTGAAAATCCTTTAAGAATTCGCGAAGCAAAGCGTGTAATTGCTAGATTATTAACACAATTAAACAGCTTAGCGTAAAAAATTAATTTATAGGTTGTATCGATTTTTGCTTACAACCAATTGTTTAACAAGCCCAACGCAATAAAATGGAAAGAAATCTAAGAAAAATTAGAATTGGGAAAGTAGTTAGTGATAAAATGGATAAGTCCATCACCATCACTGTTAACCGTAAGGTTAAACACCCATTGTACGGAAAGTTCGTACAGAAAACTACCAAGTTAATGGCACATGACGAAAAAAATGAATGTGGTATTGGCGACACAGTTAAAATAATGGAAACCCGTCCGCTTTCTAAAAATAAGCGTTGGAGATTGGTTGAAATTATTGAAAAAGCTAAGTAATCAACCCTTGTTTTACAAAATTAAAAATTAGAAGAAATGTTACAGCAAGAATCAAGATTAGGAGTGGCAGATAATTCAGGTGCGAAAGAAGTATTGGTAATTCGTGTTTTGGGTGGTACTGGTAAGAGATATGCCTCTATTGGAGATAAAGTAGTG
>JBJOIA010000231.1:0-10036 GCA_046047395.1 Bacteroidota bacterium
AGTACCTGGGGCGGGAATCGAACCCGCACGAGCGTTTCGGCTCACAGGATTTTAAGTCCTGCGTGTCTACCAGTTCCACCACCCAGGCAACATTAACAAGAAAGCACCTCTTTTGGTGCTAACTCTGAGCGAAAGACGGGGTTCGAACCCGCGACCTCGACCTTGGCAAGGTAGCGCTCTACCAGCTGAGCTACTTTCGCTTTTGGTGGGGCAAATTTAAGATAGTTATTTATCATTTGCAAAATAATTATTAAAAATCAATAAATATTTCCGTAATTTTGAACTTAAACTAGTCAATATGAGTCAATTCAAAATAGATAATATAGATCTACAACTTTTAGATATCCTTCAAAAAAACGCTAAAATTACTAATTCTCAGCTTTCAAAAGAGGTTGGACTCTCTCCTGCACCTACTTTGGAACGTGTAAAAAAATTAGAAGTTATGGGCTATATTGAAAGCTATCATGCAAAAGTAAATAAAGAAAAAATAGGTCTTGGGGTAAGTACATTTGTTACGGTTAGCCTAATTGGACATAAAAAACAATTAACGGAATCCTTCGTTTATCAAATACAATCCATTCCCGAAGTAGTAGAATGTCATCATATTACTGGAAATGGAGATTTTCTTTTAAAAATCGTTTCTAGAGATATCGCAGAATACCAAAAATTATTACTTGAAAAAATAAATGAAATTGAAGAAGTTGCCTCCACTTCTACTATGGTTATTCTTTCCACATTTAAAGATTGCGACGCCCTTCCTGTAAATATTTAAATTTTTAATTTATTCTATAAAAATTTTTAATAAATTTGTTTGATTTTAATAACAGACAAATATGTCCGATTTTTATAGTTTCATCAAAAAAATTAGAAAATCTAAAGGTATTAGCCAAGAAGAAATGGCATTTAGGCTCAACATATCCTTTTCAACCTATTCTAAAATTGAAAGGGGAATTATTTCTCCTAATGTTGAAAGAATCAATGAGATATTCATGGTTTTCGGTTTGCCAGACTTAGGTAATGGTGATTTCGATGTTATTTACAATATGTTTACTAATGAAATGGAAGAAATAAGTGAACCAAAATTTAATAAAATTGATAATTTTAGTTTTGTTACTAGAAGAGAATTTGAATATTTAAAAACTCAAGTTGAGGAAATAAAAGAATTACTAAAAAATTCCACTATTAAACAATAAATTCACCCTATCTTTGTAGAATGAAATTCACCCTTCATTCTTCTGATCCCCTTTCAAAAGCAAGAACCGCAAGCCTTGAAACAGATCATGGTACTATACAGACTCCAATTTTCATGCCGGTGGGAACCGCTGGTACCGTAAAGGGTGTTCATTTTTCCGAATTACATGATCCAATTAAGGCGCAGATAATTCTCGGAAATACCTATCACCTCTATTTACGTCCTGGCCTTGATATAATTGAAAAAGCAGGAGGATTACATCGCTTTAATGGATGGAAAAAACCCATTCTTACGGATTCAGGAGGGTATCAAGTTTATTCCTTATCAAGTACGGGTAGAAAAATTATCGAAGAAGGGGTAAAGTTTAAGTCTCATATTGATGGTTCTACACATTTTTTTACTCCAGAATCTGTAATGGATATTCAAAGAACCATCGGTGCCGATATTATGATGGCATTTGATGAATGCACACCCTATCCATGTGATTATGCTTATGCGAAAAAGTCGATGGAAATGACTCACCGCTGGTTGGATCGTTGTATTAACAGATTCAATGACACCGAACCAAAATATGGTTATAATCAATTTTTATTTCCAATTGTACAAGGTAGCACCTATAAAGATTTACGTAAAATTTCTGCAGAAACGATTGCGTCTAAAGAGGCTGTTGGTAATGCAATTGGAGGATTATCTGTTGGTGAACCGGCAGAGGATATGTATGAAATGACAGATTTGGTTACAGATATTCTTCCAAAAGACAAACCTCGCTATTTAATGGGGGTAGGAACGCCTGAAAATATTCTGGAAGGGATTGCTAGAGGAATCGACATGTTCGACTGTGTAATGCCTACAAGAAACGCTAGAAATGGGATGATTTTTACCAGTCAGGGTATTATCAATATAAAAAATGAAAAATGGAAGGATGATTTTACATTAATAGATCCATTATTTGAAAATGAAATTCATGGAAATGTAACCAAGGCCTATCTTAGACATTTAATTAAATCTGAGGAATTATTAGGTGCAATGATTGCTTCGGTATATAATCTTCGATTTTATTTATGGTTGGTAGGACAGGCAAGGGAGAAAATAAATTCTGGGGAATTCACTCCTTGGAAAAATAAAATGGTAGTAGATTTAATGCGTAGATTATAATACCTCTGAAAGTACCTTCCAGGATTTTAATTCAATACTATGATGAAGGTTCACAGAATAATGAAACAATAAAGCTCGAATAATTTCTTGACGGGACCTTCTCGATATTTTAGGATTCTGAAAATAGGGGGCCTCCACCAAAATAAACAAATCATTTAGCCAAACATCTTCAATATTTCCATAATTATTCTGTCTTAATTCATTCGTAAAATCCTTTTGGTTCTCAGGTTGAATTCCAATAAAAAAACTTAAATCCCAAAGAAATTTTAAATGAAAATCTTGAAAGTTTTCTTCTACTAAGTCGAAAGCCATTAATGAGGTTTCTAAAAATTCAAATAAAGCAGCATTTTCCTCTGTTTCTTTCAATACTTTTAATAAAAATTCACCCAAAAATAGGCCTATTGAGGTTTTAATGATTTCAAAAGGAATGGTTTTATAGGGAAAATACGGGCGAATTTCCTTTATTCTTTGAATTCCCTTATTAGCTTGGTGGTCTACTTCCATTTCCAATAAAGTTAGAGGCTGAAACAAGGCCATCTTATTTTTGCCTTTGGCTGATCTACTTCCTTTTTCAATATAGGTTGTTATTCCGGAAATTTCAGTGTAAATATTGATTATAATAGAGGTTTCTCTATACTTGATATAAGATAAAACGAGTCCTTTTGTCTTGGATTGCATCAATCTAATTCATTAAGGTTATTGGTAATGGCAAGCTCCTGGGAGATTCTTTCTAATATACTATCAATATCCTGATCTGGATCAAATCGAATGGGTTCTTTAAATTCAACCTGAAGGTTTACCCCTCTTTTTTTCATTAATAGTCCTTTTTTATCAAAAGCTCTTCTGAAGCCATCAATTTTCACGGGTACTACAATTGGGTTTACATTCTTAATTAAATGTGCGGTACCCTTCCTTAAAGGTGCGAAAGGCTTCGTCGTTCCCTGCGGAAAACTAATCACCCAACCTTCTTTTAAGGTATTTTCAATATTGTCTATTGCCTTGGTATCAACCTCTCTTTGCACATCTTCCCCTGATGCCCTCCAGGTTCTATTCACCAAAATTGCCCCTGCCTGTGCCAATAAAACTGGTAAAACTCCATCTTTTCTCATGGTTTCAAAGGCCGCAACATAAAATAAATTGGAAGGTGGTGCAATTAAATAAATAGGATAATTGATGGTATTTCTAAAACCCCATTTTACTGAGAAAAATATATGATATAGACAAACCACATCCATAAAATAGGTTTGATGATTCGGCAAAAATAAAACGCCTTTATTAGGTAAATCATCTAAATATTCGGTTCCTTTTATACAGGTTTTATTATAGACCCTCAATCTAAAGTAGGTCAAAAACCCAAACAAAAACATGATGATTCTTTTAATTAAGATAAACTGTCCCATCGCATCTCTTTGAAATAATTCAAGAGAATCAATAAATTTTAAAAACTGTTTAGCTTTATTGGCCATATTAGAATCCGCCTTTACTTATTTTTTTAGGAGGTGCTTTAGTTTTTGTCGGTTGCTGATTGGTAGTTTCTGTTTTAGGTTTTACGATTTCGGGTTGATAATATGCGTTAAACCTTCTCAAAAATACATCTTTTTCATCAGATCCCGCCTCTACCACACGAATTTCTCCTTCTTTCTTATTTTTATCCGCTTGAACTGCCGCTCTAATTTTAGATAAAAACTCATAATCTGAGGAATATACTCCCATTTCCCCATCAAAAAATGCTAAATAATACCAAAGTTTATCACTTAATTCAAAATAAGCATAAAATTCTTCCTTGGATGGCCTCTTAATGATTTCTACTTTTCCATTGATGATATTATTAACATCTACTGGGCCAACATTAACCAAAGACATCGGGCCTGCATGATAAAATGCCCCTGTATTTTGTTCCCAATTTAAATGAATATTAGAAAAATTTATCGTCCGATTAAATTTCTCATTAGCCCGAGAAAGTGGCATATGAACTTTGTCCATTTCCTTCAAAACGGATTCATTCAATATTTCACCTTTCAAAATTCTTTTTACTCTATTCAAATAATTATCCCTATCCTCAGGTTCGTCTGCCGAACTTGTAAGAAGGCCCTCCTCCAAATTAAATTTAACAATCCGTTTTCCCATAGCCTCAAGAACTTCTTCATAAAATGGGAATTGTAAACTTAACCAAGTATCTACTCTAGGTATTAGGGAGTCTGTCGACATTTCCAGACTACCAAAAGAACGAACAAATTCATTTCCTGTGAATAATTCAATCGGACCATCAGCAAAAATTCTTTTCTCTGGAATATTCAATTTAAAATTAATTCCTTCTCCTATTACTTGAATTGAATTTGAATCTTCTTGAATAATTCCTTTTGCATTAAATAATATTGGATCATATTCATCATTCATTCTTCCTAAAAAGGTAGGATATAATTTATTTTGAGAGTTTACAAAAATTCCGACAGTCACTAAATTCCCAAATTCATCTACTAAATCATTATCAACCTTAAGTATTGGTTGGGTACCAGGAGTGGGCTCAAATGGAATCCAAGATGATTTAAAATTAGAAATTCCCAAATTTGGGCGAATAAATCCGGAAAATTCTAAATATTCTTGATTAGATTTCAAAAGTATTTCACCTTTAAAATCTTGGTATTTAGTAATTGGTAAGGAGGTTTTTTCGCCGAAATTTGCTTTTGCTTCCAAATAGGATCCTCCAATAACTTGCGGGTCGCCTAGGATATCAAACTGGGTAAACATGATTTTTATTGAATCTCCACTTGGTCTTGCCAAAAGGTAATTTCCTGCTCCTTTAAAAATTGATGGATTTGCTCTAGTAACAATTAAATCTGTAAGAAAATGTCTATTATTATCTGCATCTAAAATTGCCCGCGCATTGGTAAACGGAACATAATCTCCCCCTTTCTTTATACCAAATTTCCCATTTTCAGGAAATATCAAGGAAGGTCCTATTCTTACTTTTTCTACACCCGAAAGACTCATGGTTTCAGTAGAAAAGTCATAGATACCTGATTTGGCAAGAATATTCCCATATCCAGCTAAAAAATTATTCGTGTCTAGTTCTACCGAATTTGTATCGGAAGATTGATAAGTATAAGGACTTAGTACTACGCCATTATTAGAATAAAAATTAAATAATTTGGATTCCCAGTTCCAGCTTCCATTTTGGAATTCAGATTTATAAGCAATATTTGGATATTCAATAATTTTTGAACCAAAATTTGACCCTTGATTAATATTTATAATTTTGGTTCCAACCTGCGATTCCCCTGAAACTTCATTCAATATAATATCTGGTTTAAAGGAATTCTTCCCTTTCCCTAAAATCAAATTTCCTTCATTAAACCTCCAGTTTTTAGCAAAAAAATTAAAATTTTCCGATTGAATACTATTTTCTAAAATCTCTATTTTTCCTTTTCCTGAATATTTATCCTCACTAAAAATTAAATCTCCTATAAAATTAAACTCTCCTTTATAAAAATTTAAATTAGATTGAATAGGATGAATAATGATTGAATCTAATTTATTATAAGCGAATATCTGATGATTTTTTATTTCAACCTCAGGGTATTTTAATTGTTTATTATATATGGACTCTATTTTACCTGAACTACCAGAGGCAATTAAAGAATCAGGGAAAATATAAATGGAAGATTCTTCTGTATTTAGGGACTTATGGGAAAATTTCCCAGAACTATGTAAACCTGATTTGTCCATTATCAATGGACTTGCAGAAATTATTTTACCTTTTTTATTATAAATAGCTAAATTAGGACTCTTATCATATTCAAATCCAAAGCTTTGGTCTGTTTGAAGGATTAAATCAGTATCAAAATCATTAATTAATCCATTCGAACTAAAATGCCCTGTGAAGGATAGATCTTTGGATAAAAGGCTGTCTAAATAAATACTTGGTACCTTTAAATAAATATCTTTCGTATAGGCCCCATTTGCCCTCCAAATTTGATCAAAATAGGCTGTTACTCCTTTAGGTATGATAAGTTTTGGATAGGCTCCCTTCCCGCTTTTTGAAGATTTATTGTTGGGATCTAATAATTCGATTCTTCCTGATTCATATTTTAATTCCCCTCCTACAGGCGTTTTGCTGAGGGTACCATCTGCCAATTTAGGTAAAAACCGAATAGAATCGATTTTTGCTAAATCCAATAAATAATGATTATAGTCAAATTTGGAGTTTTGAGAAAAAAATTCATAGTTCCCTACTTTAGCAGTTCCTGCATAATTAAAATCCCTTCCCTCAGTAAAAACGACGGTATTTCCTAAAGGTTGAATAAAGGAATTAAGAGAATCTGAAAGGTTAATTTCGTTTACACCTCTTACCAATAATTCATTTTTACTTAAATCTACGCTGATATTCGCTGTGTCTTTTTTTAAATTATTGGAGAAGGAGGGAACAATAAATTCATCATAATCTTTATTTTGAAATAAAGATAGGGCATAATGTTTGCCTACCCTTGTAAATGAAATTAAATCTCCGGGTTGTTCAATTAAAAGATATCCTTGATCTCTAAACTTATAAAATGCCGGTCTGATTAAGTCTATATTTTTATTATATTCTTGAGCAATATCTAAAAGATAGGCTTTCGTTTGTTTTTTCTTTACGAAATAGTTGTAAACAATACGCAAGGGATCAAAACTTAATTCCTGTGTTAAATATTGAACTCTATCAGGATTGAAATAATCATAGGATTCTACCCAAGCTGGAATCCTGTCTTTTCCTAATATGCGATAAAAATCAATCCGATTTTCAGAAGAGTTTATTCGAGCAATATCAGCAGAAATCTGAAGTTGATGGTGGGTGTCTTGATACAAGAATCGATCTACACTGGATAAATCTTTTGATCTCAATTCTAGAATATTGGATTCAATATTATATTTAGCGTTTAAATTAGGGTGGGTAATTGAATCATTTTTAGCGAGACCTACTTTAAAATTTGCATTAGAAATTAAAATATTCCCCTTTTCGTCAAAGATGATCTCATTCGTTTTAAGAATTAAAGGATGCGTTTTCAACTCAAAAATTACTGAATGATTCTCTCCATTTAATGCCAATATTGAATTCTTTAAAGTAAAATTCCCATTGAGAAGATAATCATTCACCTCCATAGGTTTAGATAAGCTCACAGAGGATTTAAAATTGACGAAAAATGGAGAACCTGATTTATGTTCTTTCAGCCGAATATTTCCTGTTCCCGCCAAACTTTCATTTTCCCAATTCCAATAACTATCATAAGAGGATAATTCAGATTCTTTTGCATTGAATTGAAATTGATTTAGCTTCCATGTTTCTCCTACTCTTCCCATATCAATTCCCTCAATTTCACCATTTTTCCCACTGAAATCCATGGTATTCAAAGAAATTTTTAAATTTTCAAAATAAAAAACTAAACTATCACTTTTATGAAAAATTGTGAGATTCGTTTGTTGATAATTTAATATTGGATCCCAAATTTTTGTTGAGGAATCTATTTCCAGTTCATATTTTCCACCTATTCTAAAATACAAATTCCCCATTGGTTTTAGGGTTTGATTATAAAAATAGGATTCTATATTTATCAATAAATTTTCAAGTGCTCCCTTATTCTTTGAATCAATATATGATTTCATTAATAGATTAAAATTATTTAATCTATCTAAATCATCTTTTACGGATAAATAGGATCGAAAAAATAAAAACCCGAGATTTTTTGAATTAAATTTATTTACAAAAAATTCATGAAATACGGTTTCTAGATAATTTTTCTCTTCGACACTTAAATTTGGAGAAGAAAAATAGGCGTCCCAATCCTTTGCAACATTAATTGCATTATTATAAGAGGAGTTTAATATCCATTTTTTTACCTCCTCCTGAAAATTTTCTTTAGAAGTAAATGTCTGGCTCATTCCAAGAAAACTTATTCCAAGAAAGAGAAGGCAGGCCAATAAATATTTTCCAATCTTCATGTAATTAAAATTACAAATTTGCCATTAAAATTAACGATTTAAGACAGGAAAATAGTATTATCTTTCAGTTTTTACCGATATTTGTACAAAACCCTAAAAAATGAATATTCTACCTCAATTTAAAAAAATTAAAGCTTTTGTCTTCGATGTAGACGGTGTAATGACGAACGGACAAATTCATGTTTTGGAATCTGGAGAAGCCTATAGAACCTATTTTGTTCGAGATGGCTATGGAATTCAAACGGCAAGAGATTTGAATTATCATTTCTGCTGCATAACTGGGGGCGGACATAAAGGGACCTTAAAAAGATTGGAAATGCTTCGGTTTAATAAGGTGATTTCTGGATTGGGGACAAAAGATAAGTTAACTGTATATTTAGAATGGTTAGAGGAAGAGGGCTTTGATGAATCCGAAGTACTTTATATGGGAGATGATCTGGCAGATTTGAATATTCTAAGAAGAGAAAAATTATTAAGTACTTGTCCGGCCGATGCTGTTCCGGAGATACAAAATGTGGTAAAGTATATATCGCCATTTAAGGGGGGTGAAGGCGCGGTGCGAGATGTGATTGAAAAGGTATTAAAATTAAATAATCAATGGGTCCAATAATCTTACCTATAAAGGGAATATCTCCGGTTCTACCGGCCACCACTTGGATTGCTCCAAATGCTACGATTGTGGGGGATGTAAAGATGGGAGAGAATTGTTCTGTATGGTTTAATGCGGTGATTCGGGGGGATGTCAATTCGATTGAAATAGGGGAGGGATCGAATGTTCAGGATGGGGCGGTAATCCATTGTACCTATCAAAAAACCAAGACGATTATTGGCAAAAGAGTATCCATTGCCCATAATGCGATTGTTCATGGATGTACCATTGAAGATGATGTATTGATAGGAATGGGTGCCATCATCATGGATAATGCGGTGATAGAATCTGGTTCGATCATTGCAGCTGGGGCGATTGTTACAGCAGGCACAAAGGTTCCTAAAGGCAGCATTTATGCTGGTAATCCTGCTAAATTCCTAAAGATGGCCGATGAAAAAAGCATCGAAATGGCCCGAACTATTGCCAAAAATTATCAAATTTATTCGGAGTGGTTTAGATAAACCCCGCTACCAATTTTCGATCATTGGATAGGCGGGGAACTTTATTTTGCCCGCCGAGTTTGCCCTGTGATTTCATCAATTGAATGAAAGCATCTTTTGGTAAAGATTGTATAACCAGGGGCTGAAGAATAGACCCTACAATTAAATCTTTATAATAAATATTCTGCTCCACCATCTTATCTTCTAAATCCTTTTGGAAGGCTTTCAAATCCTTTGGCTCCTGCTCAAATTCAATAAACCATTCATGATAGGGTAAGCCCTTTGGCGGATTCACCTGCGGCGCCACCGTAAACTCGGTTACCTTCACCTCCGGATTTCTTTCTAAGGCATATAACATGGCTTTTTCTACCTCTTCCCCAATTACATGCTCCCCAAAGGCAGAAATAAAATGCTTAATTCTTCCCGTTACAATAATACGATATGGTTCCTTCGATACAAACTTCACCGTATCTCCTATAGAATAAGCAAATAATCCCGCATTCGTCGTAATCACCAAAGCATAATTCACCCCAATTTTTACATCATGCAAAGAAATTCTCGTAGGCTTTTCATTAAAATACTCATTTACCTCAATAAACTCGTAAAATATCCCTGCATCTACCAAAA
>JBJOIA010000232.1:0-18513 GCA_046047395.1 Bacteroidota bacterium
ATAAATCTTTAAAGAAATACATAGACAAAAAACCTGTACCTATACCTGTACCATATAAACAAAAAAGCCTGCAAGTAATTGACCTGCAGGCGATTATTTAAATTAATGGTGGTCCCACTAGGATTCGAACCTAGGACCCCCTGCTTGTAAGGCAGGTGCTCTGAACCAGCTGAGCTATAAGACCATTTTTTGCAGTAATCTGCTTGAATTGGACTGCAAAGATGAATAAAAAAATCATATTTAACAAATACCTTTGCAAAAAAATAGTAAATTTTTTTTAGTAGTTTTGATTTAGAAAATTTAAACTTAAATTTCAGCATAAATTTTAAATTTCCCCATGGAAAACCTTTTTTCATTTGATGCCATCATTTCCTTATTAACCCTAACTTTTTTGGAAATAATCTTAGGGATTGATAATATCATCTTTATTTCAATCGCCTCCTCCAAATTACCAGAAAATAAACAAACAAAAGCTAGAGATATTGGTATCATTCTTGCCATGGCTTTTCGAATTCTCCTACTTTTCGGTATTTCTTATATCATTTCTCTTAAAGTACCCTTTGCCCATTTTAATTCAAAATTTTTAAACGTTGCCCCCTCCGGACAATCCATTATTCTAGCAATCGGAGGATTTTTCCTTCTCTACAAAGCTACCAATGAAATTTTTGAAAAAATGGAGGGCGATCCCGAAAAGAAAATTCGACATAATACTACCATAAATCAGCATATTTCAAAAGTAGTCATTCAAATTGCCTTAATAAACCTCGTTTTCTCTATTGATTCTATCCTTACGGCCATCGGATTGACTTCCTCTGTTCCTATTATGATTGGAGCTGTGATCATTTCGGGTATTATCATGATTCTGTTCTCCGGACCTGTTGGTCATTTTGTGAATATTCACCCATCCCTACAAGTTTTGGGCCTTTCATTCTTAATTATGATTGGTTTTATGCTCATTGCAGAAGCAAGTCATTTGGCTGAATTAATAATTTTTAATTATTCTGTTGGAACCGTTCCAAAAGGATACCTATATTTTGCCATCGCATTCTCCCTTGGAGTAGAATTTGTGAATATAAGAATCCGAAAAAAGAGTGAACCATGAAATACGAACTCTTCACTCTTCACTCTTCCCTATAAAATTATCCTCGAATGAAAACCTTTTTTAAATTACTTTTATTTCTATTTATTTCATCAAATAGTTTCTCACAAACTACCAAGCCTTTTACCCGTTGGTGGTGGATGGGAAATTCAATTACAAAGGAGGGGATCAAATACCATTTAAAAGAATTTGAAAAAGTAGGCCTAGGTGGGGTGGAAATTACCCCCATTTATGGCGTGAAGGGTCAGGAAGAAAACTTCATTCCCTTTCTTTCAAAAACCTATTTGGAACTTTTAGATTATACTTGTTCCGTGGCTGATAGCCTTGGTTTACAGGTTGATATGGTTTTAGGAACAGGTTGGCCATATGGTGGACCACAAGTCGAACCCCATTTTGCAGCCACAAAATTAACCATTGATACCTTTCGGATTTCACAAAATCAACAATTAGACTTGACTTTAAAGCCGAATAATCCCAATGCTGAATTTCTAAATCTATTATATTTTTCAGACCAGCCAGACCAGAAAAACATTAGTTCAATTGTAGACAAAAATCTTCATTTCAATTTTGTAGCTCCCTATGCCGGTACTTTGTATGCTGTTTATGCAGATAAGACCAATCAGAAAGTAAAAAGAGCGGCTCCTGGTGGAGAGGGTTTTACAGTAGACCATTATTCTTCTAAAGCCCTTACAGATTATTTAATCCCTTATAATCAATCCTTGAAATCACCCATAAGGGCTATTTTTAATGATAGTTACGAAGTCTATGGAACTGATTTTAGTCCCGAGTTTTTTGATGAATTTATCCAAAGAAGAGGGTATGATTTAAGACCATATTTAGATTTGATTTATCTAAAAACAGATTCTGAAATAGCAAATCGAATAAGATCAGATTATCGAGAAACTTTATCAGATATGTTATTAGAGAATTTTGATCAGCCATGGACGAGCTGGGCAAATTCAAAAGGTTATAAAACCAAATTACAGGCCCATGGTTCACCAGGTAACTTATTAGATTTTTATGCCTCTGCTGATATTCCAGAGTGCGAAACTTTTGGCTCTATGCCATTTGAAATTCCTGGCTTTAGAAGAGAATTAGAGGATATTCGAGAGGGAGATGCAGATCCAGTTATGTTGAAATTTTCTTCCTCAGCCGGACATATCATGGGAAAACCATTAATCTCATCGGAATCATTTACTTGGTTAAGAGATCATTTTAAGGTAGCTCTGTCTCAAGCAAAGCCTGAATTGGAGGAATTATTTTTAAATGGGGTAAATCATACTTTTTTACATGGTTCTACCTATTCAGAACCTAAGGCAGCTTGGCCTGGTTGGAAATTTTATGCATCGGTAAATTTTGCTCCCCAAATGGAAATATGGCGGGATGCCCCAGCCTTATTTTCCTATACAAAAAACGTACAGGAATATCTACAGGCTGGTCAACCCGATAATGAAATAGCTCTTTATTGGCCTATTTACGATATCTGGCAAGATTATTTAAAGGGGAAAATATTTGTTCAATTAATGATTCATGGATTAGAGGAATGGTTATTGGATAGACCCTTTTATTCTTTGGCAAATGAATTAATGGATCACGGTTATTTGGTAGACTTCTTCTCTGATCGATTTTTGAAAGAAGCAAAAGTAGTTGATGGAATGATTCAATTTCCTGGAGGAAAATATAAGGCCATCGTTGTGCCAGATTCTAGGTTTATGCCAATTTCAACAATGAATAAATTGATTGAATTAAAAAATGCTGGAGGAAATGTTTTCTTTCAAGGTAAACCAGAATCTGTGCCTGGATTCAAAAATTATGAATCAAGGGAACAAGAATTAAAAGATATAACTTCTGGCCTTTCTTTGGATTTAAATATTTTACAAACCTTGGCATCAAATCAGATTCAAGGTGAATCTTTAAATCAAGCTGGTTTAAAGTTTATTCGTCGAAAAATAGGAGATAAACAGGTTTATTTTATTGTTAATCATGGTTCAAAGGATTTTGATGATTTTATAAAATTAAATTCAAATTCAGAAAAATATTTTTTATTAGATCCTGATAATTTGAAGGAAGGAAATGCACATATTTTAAATGGGAAGTTAAGGTTGCAATTGAAATCGGGGAAGTCGATCATTGTAATTTCCAATAAAGAATCATTGAAAAGTTGGAATTATCAAGATGAAAATTCTTCACCGATTGTTTTAAATGGAGAACATGAATTGAAGTTTTTGCGTGGGGGAGAGGTAATTCCTCCTTCAAGAAAAATAAATCAGTTAGAATCTTGGACAAACTTTGGTAAGGCGGAAGAATCATTTAGTGGTACTGCAGAATATACTACCTATTTCAATAAACCCAAGGGAGGAAATAATAGATATATTTTAAAATTTCCAGATGTGAGGGAGTCTGTGAGGGTATTTTTAAATGGGGAGTACCAAGGTACAGTTTGGTCTAATCCTTTTGAGATTGAATTGTCTAATTTAAAAGATAAAAATGAATTGAAGTTGGAGGTGACAAATTTATCAGCCAACAGAATAAGAGCCTTAGAGATGGCTGGTAAAGAATGGAAGATTTTTTACGAAATTAATATGGTAAACAAGGATTATAAAACATTTGATGCTACCCAATGGCATGCTATGCCATCAGGTATCATCGGAGAGATTTCATTAATTCCTTTAAAGTAATTTAATCTGAATTTTTCGGTATTCTATATGCGATTTAGGGTCATGGCCTTGAATCGCAATTGTGCCAGAGCTTAGAACTCTTTTTGCGTTACCTTCGTTTCTTGTAGGATTTTCAGGTTGGGTATAATCCACCACTACAGTATCATTGATTTTGGTAATAATATGATTCCCTTCCACGCGGATGGTCATGGTATACCATTCTTCATCTTTTACATAAACCTCCGGGTTGTCTACAATAGCATATAAGGAGGCGGATCTACGCCAATCTGTATGGGAATTATTTACTTGAATTTCATAACCTTTAGCTGGCCAACCAGAATCTTGGTAATCTGTATGGATATATACTCCAGAATTTGCACCTTGAGAGGTTTTAATCTCACATTTTAATTCGAAATTTTTAAAATTATGATCATTGAAGGATCCATTATAATACATGTGAGATCTATCTCCATCAACAATTAATTTGCCGTCTTTAACGGAAAAGGTCTCTGGATTATCTGAAAGTTTCCAGTTGGATAAATCTTTTCCATTGAATAGGTCAACCCATTGGTTTTTTTGTGAAAAACTTGAATATCCGATGAATAAAATGGCGAAGGTAAATAATTTGATTTTCATTATTTTATCAGTTTAGAGATTATTTTTATAAATTATTTTAAGCGAAAATTCTTTAAATTTTATTAAGGGGAATAAATGCACCCTCCCGTCCCCTAGAGGAAATTTAATTCTTTTTTGGGAAATAATCCATGGGGAACGACAAAATTCAAATTATTTGATGAATTATATCAAAAAATATTTAAAGTTTTACTCGTTTGGCTTGATAATAAAAACGCCAGGTAAGTAAAATAGAAGAAACTATTAAGCTAATGCAAAGTCCCATCCAGATTCCAGTAGCCCCAAAATCTGTTTTAATACCTAAATAATAAGAACTAGGGATACCTATCCCCCAATAAGCTATTACGGTAATGATAGTAGGGATATTTACATCTTGCATGCCTCTTAATAAACCCAAAGACACAGCCTGAACGCCATCAAATAATTGAAAAATAGCTCCCCAAATAATGAGTTTTACTGCTATATCGATAACAGCGATTTCATTTGTATAGCCTCTAACTAATAAATCTCTTCCAAAGAACATGACGAATGAAGTGAAAATCATCAAGGTGCTGACGATCAAAATTGCAGCATTACCCGAAATAAGGATTTCAGCTCTGCTTTTATTTCCCATACCAGAGCCAACATTAATTCCACCAGCTGCCGCTATACCCGTAGCAGCCATAAAGGTGATCGCTGCCATATTTACGGCTACCATATGTGCAGCTTGAGCAGTTACCGAAATCCATCCCATCATAATCACTGCCGAACCAAATGCGGCAATTTCAAAGAAACCTTGAAATCCACTGGGTACACCCGTTTTAATAAGATATATTTCTCGTTCGAATTTGGCTTTATATTCTTTTTTGATGAAATATTTATCGTAGTCTTTTCGAAATTTTATATATAGACCAATAGATCCTGCCATGGCCATTCTACAAAATAAAGTTGAAATTCCTGAGCCTGTAAGTCCCATAGCGGGTATAGGCCCCCATCCATAAATGAAAATTTGATTTAAAAGGATATTTAAAATAAGAGCGGATAAGGTAATTACCATCCCAACTTTTGTATTTTTTAAACCATCCGTAAAGCTTTTAAATGCCCCAAAAAGGAAGGTGAAAAAGACAGAAAAATCAATTAATGCTAAATAAGGTAAAGTTAGTTTTTTATTTATTTCCGTCTGCCCAAATATATCATAATTATAGCCTAAAATAAATATGATGAAAAAGGTTATACTTGATAAAAATAAGGCTACTTTAATATTGGATTTTAATATTAATCCCGCCTCTCCTGGGTCTTTTTCAGCAATGGCTTTTGAAACTAAGGGTGAAGCAATTCCAATACTAATTAATCCAACAACAGCAATTGTAAAAAATATTGAACCTGCTGTTCCGGCTGCTCCCAAACTTTCTGCGGCCAATTCTGGCATTTGTCCTACCTGAATAGTATCTGCCAATCCCATTAACATTACACCCATTTGTCCAATGACAATTGGTACAGCCAAATTAATGGTAGTTTTAATTTTTGAAATAAGCATTAGATTCTTTCAATAATAGCTCCTAAAGATTTTAATCTACCATCAATATTTTGATAGCCACGGTCAATTTGTTCAATATTATCGATGATAGAATCCCCATTTGCTGATAATGCTGCTATTAAAAGGGAAACTCCAGCACGGATATCAGGAGAAGACATTCTAATTCCTCTTAAAGGTTGTTTTCTGTCGTAACCTACAACCGTAGCTCTATGTGGATCACATAAAATTATTTGAGCTCCCATTTCAATAAGGCGGTCTACAAAAAATAATCTACTTTCAAACATTTTTTGGTGAATTAATACCGTACCTTTTGCTTGAATGGCAGTCACCAAAACAATTGAAAGTAAATCCGGAGTAAATCCTGGCCAAGGATGATCAGAGATTGTCAGCATGGATCCATCAATGAAACTTTCGATTTCATAATGTTCTTGGGCTGGAATATGAATATCATCACCTTGGAATTCTAATTTAATTCCTAACTTTTTAAATACATCTGGGATAATACCAAGTTCAGGAATTTTACAATCTTTGATGGTTATTTCAGATCCTGTCATGGCCGCTAATCCAATGAAAGAGCCAATTTCAATCATATCTGGCAACATGGTATGTTCTGTTCCCCCCAATTCCTCTACTCCTTCTATTGTTAATAAATTAGAGCCAATTCCAGATATTTTTGCCCCCATTCTATTCAACATTTTACATAATTGTTGAATATAAGGCTCGCAGGCAGCATGATAAATTTGTGTTGTTCCTTTAGCCAAAACAGCTGCCATAAGAATATTGGCCGTTCCAGTAACGGAAGCTTCATCCAATAACATATAGGCTCCTGTAAGATTAGATGCATCTACCTCATAAATTCCTCCTTCATCCTGACTAAATTTGAATTTAGCTCCTAATTTAATGAAACCCATAAAATGGGTGTCCAATCTTCTTCTGCCAATTTTATCTCCTCCCGGTGATGGAATTTTCCCTTTTTTAAAACGCGCTAGGGTAGGACCTACTAGCATCACTGAGCCTCTTAAGGCAGCCGCTTTTTTCTTGTATTCCTGAGAATCTAGAAAACTAATATCAACATTTGCAGCATTGAATTTATAGGAAGAATCACTTAATTTTTCTACTTTAACTCCCATAGAAGCAAGAAGATCAATTAGCTGATTAACATCTCGAATATTTGGAATATTATTTATGATTACATCTTCTTTGGTTAGGACAACTGCACATAAAATTTGTAGAGCTTCATTTTTTGCTCCTTGAGGAATGATTTCGCCTTTAAGTTTAACCCCTCCTCTAACTTTGAAAGATGCCATTAGATTAAGTTATTTTTATTTTTTGTGATTTCTAAAATTTCTACGGAAATTTCCATTCTTTTTGAATCCATTACCACGGTTGTTTCCATTGTTGAACTCATTGGAGGAATAAGCATTCCGAGCATTATTTGCCACTTTTGCATGTCCTAAATTCTCTTGTGATAGTTCATCTACAATAGATTTTAAAGCATTATTTGAGAGTTCATTAATATTCTGCCAAATTACTGCATCATCCACACTTTCCTTATTCCAAGTTACATAAAATCCCTTCATTAAGCGCGCTACATAGGCTACCAACATTTTTTTGTCCTCTAAATTGGTTTCTGTAATTGCACGCAAGATTAATAATTCTACATTTCTTCCATAATGCTTAAATTTTAAATCTTTTTGTTGATATTCTACCCTTTTTGGAGCTCTTCCAACTGAATCTACCGAGGGCGGAGGATAAGGACCTTCAACTTGAAGCTGAAATCTAGACATTATATATAAATCATCCCAAAGTTTTTTGGAATAATCTTGATTCGGATCCTTCATCCCAGGATGAATTTGACGCATCAATTCAACCAAAATAAAAGCATATTTGGTTCTCTTTTCCTCGTCTTCAACCGTAAGGATATAATCAACTAATTTTTGAACGCTGGATCCATATTCTTTCATATGTGAAATTTCGTTTTGTAGAACCTCAGGTTTTTCAGTAATTTCTAAATTAACTTGCATTAAGCATTAAATATAAATATAATTTTGGGACAACTAAAATAAAAAAAATAAATAAAGCCCAAATTGACATAACTAATACAGCTCCGGCAGTAAAATCCTTTGCTTTTTTTGCTAATGGATGATATTCAGGTGAGACAATGTCAACTATTCTTTCAATTGCTGAATTAATTAACTCCGCAACCCAAACACCCGCAATTGCTAAACTTATCCAAATCCATTCAGTCGGACCAAATCCTAAATAATTTCCGCAAACGATAATTAGAATCGTAGAAATCAAATGCAATTTCGCATTTCTTTCTTCTTTTATTAGGGTAATAATACCCTCAATCGCATTGGAAAATGTTTTTTTCATAATTAAAATTCAGCAGATTTTGGAGTTCTTGGGAAAGGAATTACATCTCTAATATTTCCCATACCAGTAACAAATTGTACCATTCTCTCAAAGCCCAGACCAAATCCAGAATGCGGAGCGGAACCAAACTTTCTGGTTTCTAAGTACCACCAGATAGTTTCTTCCTCAATTCCTACCTCTTTCGAACGCTCCACCAATTTATCTAAATTATCCTCTCTTTGTGAACCTCCAATTATTTCTCCAATTCCAGGGAATAAAACATCCATCGCTCTTACCGTTTTGCCATCCTCATCCTGCTTCATATAAAAAGCCTTAATATCTTTCGGATAATTTGTAAGTATAACAGGCTTTTTGAAATGTTTCTCCACTAAATATCGCTCATGCTCACTTTGTAAATCTATTCCCCATTCAACAGGATATTGGAATTTATTTTTTTTATGATGATTTGAATTGATTAATACGTCAATAGCCTCTGTATAAGTTAAACGCTCAAACGTATTATCCAGTACAAATCTCAATTTTTCAATTAAAGTCATTTCAGATTGTTCCTCCTTTTTCTTCATTTTCTCCTCCTCCAACAATCTTTTTTCTAGGAAATTTAAATCATCTTCACAGTTTTCTAAAACATATTTTATCAAATACTTGATAAAATCTTCTGCAAGATTCATATTATCCTCTAATTCATAAAAAGCTACTTCTGGTTCAATCATCCAAAACTCCGCTAAATGTCGCGCTGTATTTGAATTCTCCGCCCGGAATGTAGGCCCAAATGTATATATCTTGGATAAAGCCAAAGCCCCAAGTTCTCCTTCTAATTGTCCGGATACCGTTAAATTTGTTTCCTTTCCAAAAAAGTCCTCCGAATAATCGATTGCCCCATCCTCCTTTAAAGGCGGATTTTTTGGATCTAAAGTTGAAACCCGAAACATTTCTCCCGCACCCTCTGCATCTGACCCCGTAATTATCGGCGTATGTAAATAAAAAAACCGATTATTATTGAAATATTGATGTACAGCAAAAGCTAAGGCATGTCTTACACGTAAAATTGCCGAAAAAGTATTAGTTCGCGGACGTAAATGTGCGATTTCACGAAGAAATTCTAATGAATGTTTCTTAGGTTGAAGGGGATATTTTTCTGGATCTGCAGTGCCGTAAATGATTATAGATTTTACATTTAATTCCACAGATTGTCCTTTCCCCCCAGATTCAATTAAAATTCCCTTTAATGCCACACAAGCACCCGTGGTAACTAATTTCATCGTTTCATCTGAAACAATACCATTTTCTACCACTCCTTGAATATTATGAATCGTTGATCCATCATTTAAATTAATAAAGGAAACATTCGAGGATTCTCTCTTCGTTCTTACCCATCCCTTAATAGTGATTTCTTGGCCTTCAGGACTTAATCCTAAAACATCTTTAATCTGCATATACGAACTGTCAATGAAAATAAGTTTCAAATTTACAACCTTAATTCACAATTCACAATTTAGTCTTCAGTTTTATCGGCTTTTTTTTTAAATTCGAATATGAGAAACTCCATCGGTCTTCAGCTAAAACAAAACCAAAAATTGAATCCTCAACAGATTCAACTAGTTTCCCTTTTGCAAATTCCCAATTATGAGCTGGCCGCTAGAATAGAAGAAGAATTAGAAATCAATCCTGCTTTGGAGGAAAACCTTGATTCAGAAACATTTAAGTCTGAAACCACCGTGGAGGATCTTGCCCAAAAAGAAATGGATGATTTTGATACCTACCTAGAAGATGATTATGCCGGTTATAAGGTTGCAGGAGATTTGTCCGATCCCAATCAAAGTTTTTCTGAAAAACCTATTCGCGCTATTCCATCCACAGAAGAATTTCTGATGATGCAGATGAACTTTGTGATCGACGATGAAATTGAAAAAATTATTGCCGAACAAATTATTGGTTCATTGGACGACGACGGTTACCTACGTAGGGATTTATATAGCATAGTGAACGATTTAGCCTTTAATATTGGATTAGATGTTTCCGAAGAATTGGTTTTTGAAGTTCTAAAAAAGGTTCAAAGCCTTGATCCTCCAGGAATAGGTGCAAGAAATTTACAAGAATGCATTTTAATCCAGTTAGAAAGAAAAAATCCAGAGGATAAAATTGGGGAATTAGCCATTCAAACCATTCGAGATTATTTCGAGCCCTTTTCAAGAAAAGATTTTAACTTTTTATTAAATAAATTGTCCGTCCAAGAGGATGAGTTAAAATTAATATTAAATGAAATAAAAAAGTGCAATCCTAAGCCAGGGGGGAGTTCAGATGAGTCTTTTGAGGTTCCCTATTCTCAAGTAGATTTCATTGTACTGAACTCGAATGGAAATTTAGATATACAATTAACGAAGGGGAATATTCCAGAATTGAAAATTTCTAAAGATTTTCAAGAAATGCTTAATTCCTATAAAAATGAAAAAGAAGGAGAACAAGCCTTGAAATTTATCAAGGAAAAAATTGATTCTGCCCAAAGTTTTATTTCTGCCATACAACAAAGGCAAACTACCATGCTGAAAACAATGTGGGCAATAGTAGAAAAACAAAAAGCATTTTTCCTGGATCAAGATGATTCAAATTTGATTCCATTGAAAATGCAAGAAATAGCAGACATTATTCAAATGGATATTTCAACAGTTTCTAGGGTGGTTTCTGGAAAATCCGTTCAAACCAATGAAGGTATTTTTCCTTTGAAATTTTTCTTTAATGAAGCCGCAAAAGGAGATTCAAAAGAAAATCTAACAACCAGAGAAGTGAGAAATATCCTTAAACAAATTATTGAGGAGGAAGATAAGGCAAATCCTTATTCAGATGAAAAACTAGAAGAAATTTTATCAGAAAAAGGCTTTGAAGTAAAAAGAAGAACCATTGCCAAATACCGAGAAATCTTAGAAATACCTATTGCCAAACTTAGAAAAGAATTATAATTCGAATAGAATATGAAAAATCTCAAACTAGAAAAAATGGAATCTTATTGGATAATAAGATTGAATCGTCCTGAAATATTTAACGCACTGAATGAAGAATTAATTTTAGAAATAAAAGACATATTTGAACAGGCTGCCCAGAAAAGGGTTTACGATTGGTGGTTCTTACAGGAGAGGGGAAGGCATTTTGTAGTGGAGCAGATTTAAAATCTGGAATTTCAGAACCAAATCTTGGAAATATTCTTAGAAGAACCTATAACCCTATGATTAAAGCCATTCGGAATCTTCCAATTCCTGTTTTAGCCTATGTGAATGGTCCGGCTGCAGGGGCAGGTTGTTCCCTAGCCTTAGCTTGCGACTATATTATCGCAGATGAAAATGCCTATTTTGCTGAATTATTTGCCTTAATCGGATTAGCCGTAGACGCTGGTAGTACTGCATTTTTAATCCAAACTTTGGGCTATCAGAAAGCTTTTGAAATTGTTTCTTCGGCTAGAAAAATTCCAGCCTCAGAAGCAATGCAAATTGGTTGGGTTTCTAAAATTGTCAATTCTGAAAATTCTGCCGAAATTTTGCAAAATGAAATTGATCGTTTTATCCAAATGCCAACTAAAGTTATTGGTTTGATGAAATTGGCACTTCAAAAAGCACATAATTTAAGTCTTGACGAAATTCTAGAATTAGAAGCTGATAATCAGACAATTGCAGGGCAATCCCACGATTTTGCAGAGGGAGTAATGGCATTTTTACAAAAACGACCTGCAAAATTTATGGGGAAATGATTTTTTTTCTTAAATTCGCATTCTCAAATTCGTTTGCGTAGCTCAATTGGATAGAGCATCTGACTACGGATCAGAAGGTTTGGGGTTCGAATCCCTACGCGAACACATAAATAAAAATCGGAGCGGCAACAGCGCGGTACATTAAAATCAGATTATTCTAATTTTTTTAAAAGCAAAATTTCCACTCCGATTACTTTATTCTCCGATTCTAATATTATTCTAAACCTAAAAAATGAATCAATCCTTACGCCTCTTTATTCTATTGGGCCTGATTTTGCCTTTTTCCCTTTTTTCACAAAATAAAATTAAGATTTTCGGTAAGATTTTGGAGGAATCAACCCAAGTTGCCGTTCCATTTTCCAGTATTAAAATTATTGATAATTCGAATCAATCCGTAATTACCGGGACAATCGGAAACGAAGATGGTTCTTTTTCAATCGAAATATCCAAAGGGAATTTTGGTTTGGTTGTAGAATCCGTGGGGTTCAAATCTAAAATAATTTCTCCTTTAGACCTATCTCAAAGTCGTTTGGAACTTGGAAATATACTTGTTCAATCTTCATCCGAAACCCTTGAAGAAGTTGTTGTGCAGGGACAAAAAGCCTCTGTAGAATTAGGTGTTGATAAAAAAATATATAATGTAGGAACAAGTGGTACTAATAAAGGCTCAACTGCTACAGAAATTTTGGGTAATTTACCTTCCGTTCAAGTTTCTGGAGAAGGCGGAATCAAACTTAGAGGTAATAGTAATGTCTTGATTTTAGTAGATGGAAAGCCTTCTTCCTTGGTAGGAAATAATGGTAGTTCTGGTTTGCAAAATTTACAAGGCTCTATGATAGACCAAATAGAAATTATTACAAATCCCTCCGCAAAATACCAAGCTGAAGGAATGGCTGGAATTATCAATATCGTTTTAAAGAAAAATATTAAAGAAGGTTTTAATGCCGCATTTGAAACCACAGTAGGTTACCGCCCAAATTATGGAGGTACTGCCATTATAAATTATCGTAAGAATAAATTAAATTTCTTTTTGAATTATGGTATTCTACATAGAGATTCTCCAGGAAGATCAGAAATCTATCAAGAAGTTAAGCAATCAGATAATACTACAAACTACCTTATTCAAAATAATCATTTCAACCTGATTGGTAACGTAAATAATGTTCGTGGAGGCGCTGATTATTTCTTTAATGATAAAACAATTCTTACCGGTTCTTATATTTATCGAAATACAGGCGGAAGAAGAATTTCCTATTTTAATTATCTAGATTATACCGGTTCATTAACAAATCTTACTGCGAAAACCCAGCGTAAACAAGATGAAATAGAAGATGAACCTAATTCTGAATATGCCATTACTTTTAAAAAAACCTATGATAAAAAAGGGAAAGAATTAAATGCAGATTTAAGACTTTTAGATAATTTTGAAAATTCAAATCAAAGCTTTTTTCAAAAATCCTTTCTTCCTAATGGCTCACCCTTTGTAGAAAATACATTTGATCAAAAATCCATCAATGATGAGGGAATGAAACATTGGATGTTTCAATTAGATTATACCAATCCAATTACCAAAGACATGAAATTGGAAACTGGTTTAAGATTATCTTATCGAGATATGTATAATGATTTTTGGGTAGCAGATGTGTTGTCAGACGGATCTTGGGCTAAAATTCCCAACCTTACCAATTATTTTATCTACAATGAAAATATCTCAGCGGGATATTTTATCCTTTCTAACAAAATAAATAAATTTTCCTACCAATTAGGGTTAAGAGGAGAATTGACGGATATCAAAACAGAATTGAGGGATACAGGTGAAAAGAATCCGAGAAATTATAAGAATTTATTCCCCTCCGTCCACCTTACTTATAGCCAGGATCCAGAAAACCAATTTCAAATTTCTTATTCAAGAAGAATTCGTCGACCTGCCTATAATGATTTAAGTCCATTCATGACATTCTCAGACAATAGAAATTTCTTCTCTGGAAACCCGAATCTAAACCCTGAGTTTGCAGATTCTTTTGAGATTGGTCATGTAAAATATTATGATCAGGGTTCCTTAAGTTCATCTATATTTATTAGGAATACTCAGGATAAAATTCTTCGAATTCGTTCGGTAGATTCAAATGGTTTTTCTACCACTTTGCCCCAAAATATTGCCAATGAATTTGCTACAGGACTTGAATTTAATGGTTCAAAAAACTTGAATAGATGGTGGAAGGGAGATTTAAGCTTAAATCTATTTTATGGGAAATCTGATGCTTCCAACTTAGATGCAATTTATCGATCTGAAACTTTTTCTTGGTTCACAAGGCATACTTCCCGATTTAAGATTAAGAATTCAATAGATTTACAGATTAGAGCTAATTATGAGGCACCTCAAAATACTCCTCAAGGGAAAATGCAAGAAATTAAATGGATCGATTTTTCAGCTTCCAAGGATATTATGAAAGGGGATGGAACGATAACGTTGAATATCATTGATGTTTTCTCCTCACGAAAAATGAGGTATATTACGCAAGGAGATATCTTTTACACCAAAGGCTTTTCTCAATTTAGATTAACCCAATTCAATCTAACTTTTAATTATCGCATAAAAACCACCAAACAGGAGGCTAAGCAACGCCGTTCTGCCATGGATGAAATGTAATTATTGCGAATTCGATACAAAAGCAATATATCTACTATCTGGCGACCAAGAATTTACATTGATGGTTCCTTGTCCACCATATAAATAGGCAATTGTTTTGGATGCTCCCCCATTAGCTGGCATCATCATTAGGGTCACCCTTTTAAAGGAAGGGTGCGAATTCATGTCAATATTTTTATCAAAGGAAATATATACCATCCATTTTCCATCCGGAGAAATATGCGGAAACCAATTATTATTTGATCCAAAGGTTATTTGCTCCCTTTGAGTTCCATCGGGTTTCATTCGAAATATTTGCATAGTACCTCCTTTTATAGAACCATTATAGTAAATATATTGACCATCTGGAGAATATTCTGATCCATCCGCATGAGAGTATTCCTCATTTTTCGTTAAATTAATTTCTTCCCCACCAGCTATCGGCTTTTTGTAAATATCATAGGAAGAAGATCCTGGTCTGTTAGCGATATAAACCATATCCTTGCCATCGGGAGACCATCCATGTAAATAAGAAGGGCCAGTAGGAGTTAATAATTTTGGTTCTCCCCCTTCAATAGGTAAATAATATACCTTGGAACTTTCCCCTGGATTAGAATGTGAAATACCTAACATTTTTCCATCAAAAGAAATGCAATGGTCATTGTTTAATCTATCCGCAAATCCCGTATTTAATTCTGTGATTTCTCCACCCTTAGTTGGGATTTTCCATAATCTTCCATCCATATTAAACAAGAGTTTATCTTCCGTATTCATCCAATTTGGGGCTTCAAAGGTTGATTCCTTTGTATAAATTACCTTTCTTTTTCCTGTAAATACATCCATGATTTCCATTCTACAGCCCATCCAATTATGGTCGTAATACGGACTTGAAGCATCATTCCTAGGTTTATCAATACGAATATTCCATACATTCCCTTTGTTGGGTTCATTCCCATTATATAAGATTCCCAATTCCATCTTCTCGGGCAATCCCTTTAATTGGTAGGAAGCAATTTCCTCTAGTGGGCCATATTGGTGGGCTCCTCTAAAAATTAATTTATTTCCCTCTCTTTCTAATTGTAGTACCTCATAATTTCTTTTAGTAGGTTTGAATTCTAAGGTTTCAAGATTGGTTTGAATTTTTAAGGAACTAAGTCCGGTTTGATCCTTAGTCGCACGAATTTGAAAATTTGAATTCGGAATTGAACTATTTATCAGCCAGCCAAATTCCTGAGAATTATTATCCTCTTTTTTTAGGTCGAAATTTGCGGTAGCAAGAAAATTGCCTTCGATGGCGTTATATATAAATTGATTATTTCCTTGAATTGAATAGCTTTGGTTTTCAGTATCGTATTGAAATTGAGCTTTTGATTGTTTCTGAGAAATAATCCTAGAATTCTGGAAAATTCCATTTGAAAAATCTTGGGAATTAGAATTCTGTGAAATGGCTAATAAAAATAAAAGAAAGGAAAATGCCCTTAAAGTTAAATTAGATTTCATAATTTTAGGTTTTAGAGTTTCTAAAGTTAAGTTATTAAATGGTTAATAAGAAATTTATCAAATTAGTTTTTCTCCTTTTTCTATTTTCGGGTTTTACCTCCAAGGCCCAAAATCAGGAATTAACCGTGCAATTTAATGATGAGTTTTTTAAAGCATTTAATTCTTTTAACGAACAAGATTTCGATGAATCCATTCTTCAATTTGAAGAATTAAGTGCTAAATTTCCAAAGGAAGCTTCCATATACTATTATCTAGCAAAATCTTATCAGGCAAACAATAAAATTAATTTAGCAAATGAGGCTATTGCAAAAGCATTTGCCCTTGAAAAAGGATCTTTGGATATAGGAATGCTCTATGTAGAAACGCTTTTAAAAACAGGGGATAGCAAAACCGCACTTGAAGTTATAGATTCTATTTCAAGATTCGATCAACCAAGGTATGAGATTGAAATGTTGCGAATAGAAGCGAACCTAAATCTTGGTAATTATGATCAAGCAATTGCCTCCTTGGAAGATGAAAGTCAAACCTATTATGATTATCCCGAAGTTTTACGCACCAAACAATATGTATATTCTCGATTGAAAAAATGGCCTGAATTTGCTAAGGCAAGTGGACAATTTACGCGAAATTATCCTTTTGAATTAATTTTTGGTTGGGAAATTTTTCCAATGATTTCTCCTCAATTTTTTCCAAATATTAAACCTTTTATTGATTCCCTTTATCAGGAATTTTCAGACCAAAAGCAATTAGCCCTTTGGAATGCCGATTATTATATCACAAAAAAAGATATTTCAAATAGTATCCAATATTTAAGAGAATCTCTTTCAGATTCCCGTCTAGATTCTACGCAAATTGGCACTAGAATCATTAATTGTTTTGATTTAATAAATACTGTTCCGGAGGTAGATTCTTTGGAAAAACTTATACTTGATGCAGAAATCGTCTTCCCAAATGATTTCAGACTAAAAGCTTTATTAGGAGATATTTATTTTCAAAAGAATAATAGCCTCAAGGCCCAAGAAAATTATGCTAAGGCTTTGAATAATGGTTTAGGAAATGAATTGATGTGGTCTAGAATCATAGCCCTCGATTTAGAATTAAATGATACCCTTCAAGCTCATCAACATATTGATAAAGCAATAAAATCCTTTCCATTATCTGGGATATTTTATTACCAATTAGGTTTTCTTTACCAAATTGAAGGAAATTATTCGCTTTCAATTGATGCCTTGAATGCTTCTTTAACCAATAAACTCAATATGAATAATTACCAGGTTTCTTCTTTTATTTTATTGGGAGATGGATATCATTCTGTTGGAGATACGGTAAATTCAGATTTTTATTATGAAAAAGTATTAGAGCTTATTCCTGATGAGGAATATGTTTTAAATAATTACAGTTATTACCTAGCCTTAAGAAACGAAAATTTAGACAAAGCCAAAGAAATGGCTAGTGGATTAGTTCAACGATTTCCTCAAAACGCGAGTTATTTAGATACCTATGCCTGGGTATTATATAAACTAAATGAATTTGAAGATGCCCGAATAATTTTGGAAAAGGCAGTAAGCCTAAGTAAGGAAGAGAATGCCGTATTATTAGACCATTTAGGAGATGTGTACTTGCAACTGAATTTGAATTCTAAAGCTAAAAAATTTTGGAAAAAGGCACTGAAAATTGAGCCCGAAAACATCAAAATTGCAGAAAAAATCAAGAAAATTTAAGCTATTTTTTTAGAATGAAAAATTTAGGTAATTTTGATACGATTTTATGAGCTTATTAAGATTCATCCTGTTTTCTTTTTTATCCCTAGTCCTACTAGTGGGAACCCAATCTTGTCGCCCAAATAAAATTCTTGCAAATTCAAAAATAAATGAAAAGGTAAATGATGGAGTTAATATTTTATTAGACCGCTCATTAAATAATTTTCAGGATGAAATTTCTTTTACTTATCTAAAGTCCAAATCCAAGGTTGAATGGAAAATTGGAGATGAGGTGAATAATTATATTGTAGATTTTCGGGCTAAAAAAGATTCCATCATCTGGTTTAATGTTTCCGTTTCTTTGATTTCCGGAGGAACAGGCATTTTTACCCAGGATAAAGTGGAATTTTTAGATAAAATCCATGGTAAGTACTATAATCTTGGTTATGATAGCCTTTCTAGTTGGTTAGGCATTGAAGTTAGTTTTAATGAAATTCAAAATGTTTTAGTAGGAAATAAGCCCTTTTCAAAGAAAAATTTACGTGTAAATCGTCAGAATGAAAATTTCTTGGTTCAACAAAATGAAGATCAAATAAATATTGATAGTTATTTCGGTCCAAATAGAAAATTAAACAAATTGAAAATAAAGGATAATCTCACAAAAAAT
>JBJOIA010000233.1:0-12958 GCA_046047395.1 Bacteroidota bacterium
ACCATTTTAATTTTTCTTGCTCGAATATTAAAATGAGGCTGTTCCAAATTACAAGTGGTATATATGGCGTCCCGAATATAAAGATTGTCCTCTGGGTCTTTTTTTACATTTTCACCTTGTACAAAACCATCTCCTTGTGTAGTTACAATCTCCTTTATGATTGCTTTTTCTGTTTTAAAATTATATCGAATTACTTTGGCGTCATATTTATCTTCTCCTTGTGTAAATACGGGCAATCCTATTTCCTTTTTTGAAACAGAATCATAGGTTCCGGTAGCATAAACTTCGTTTTTTGCATAATCTAAACGGATATAATTTGCCTCCAGAGCAATATCCCCATAAATAACTTTTGCATTTCCATAAAGTTGAACGATTTGGCTATCAGCCTCTAAAATAGTTGAATCTTTGGCTGAATAAGCAACTGTCGTTTTTAAATCAGCTGGTTTATCTTTTTGGATAGAATCCAATTGAACTATTTGTGCATAGGAATTTTGGGCTATAAATATATAGCTAATTAAGAATAGTAATAATTTAAGCCAATTTTTGCTCAAGGTTAAAATAATAAATTTATATTTGTAGTATAAATTTCATACAAAATTACACCTTTGAACGTTTATCCAAGGTATAAATTTTAAAATATTCTAATTTCCTTTGAAATTATGTTCAAAAAAAACAGATTTCTATTTATTTCAATCTTTGTTCTTCATTTTTTTTATTCTGAAGAAATTTATTCTCAATCCAAGTCAGGGCCAGTATTAAAAACGATTTGTTTAGATGCAGGTCATGGCGGAAAGGACCCCGGTGCTTTAGGAAAGGCTGGCGGTAGAGAAGGTATTATTACCCTTGAAATTATTTTGGAATTGGGTAAGCAATTGCAAGAAGCCATGCCTGATTTGAATATTATCTACACAAGAAAAACCAATGTTTTTGTAGATTTATTTGAAAGAGCAAATATTGCCAATAGAAATAAAGCCGACCTTTTTATATCAGTTCACTGTAATGCCTCTGTTAATAGGAATGCCTATGGAACAGAAACCTACACGATGGGTCTTCATAAAACAGAAGGAAATTTAAATGTGGCAAAAAGAGAAAATTCTGTAATTTTACAAGAGAAGGATTATGAAACAAATTATCAAGGTTTCGATCCATCTTCGCCTTTGGCACATATTATGCTAGCGAATTTTCAAAGTGCCTTTATGGCTAGCTCTATAAATTTTGCTTCCATGGTGCAGGAAAATTTTGAGAAAAATAATGGAAGACGTAACCTTGGAGTAAAACAGGCAGGTTTTATTGTTATTTGGAGAACCGCAATGCCAAGTGTTTTGGTCGAAACAGGTTTTATTACTAATGCAAACGAAGAGGCCTATTTGAAATCCAGTTCTGGGCAAAAGGAAATTGCAAAAAGTATTGTTGATGCAGTAAAAAAATATCGAGCAGAATTAGAAAATTAATACAACATGCTTAAATCGAATGAATTAAAAGTTGGCTTTCTTACAATTATTACCTTTTTGATCCTTTATTTTGGATTCAATTTTATGAAAGGTAATGATTTATTCATTGCCTCAAAATATTATTATGCAGAATATGAAAATGTAGATGGATTATTGGTTTCTAACTCAGTAATGCTTAATGGGGTAGAGGTTGGAAAAGTAAAAAGTGTAGGATTAAAACCTGGTTCATTAGATACAGTTTTAGTTCAACTTAGAGTAGATGAATCCCTAATTATCCCTAATAAAACGAAGGCCATTTTAGCTGATGGGGGCTTGTTGGGAGGTAAAATAATCCGATTAGACTTAAAAGGTAATGGTGAATTACCTTCCAATTCCTTTTTAATTCCTTCTACAGAACAAGGACTTTCAACCTTATTAAAAGAACGTGCAATCCCTGTATTAAATAATGCAGACTCCCTTTTAATTTCATTTAGAAGTATTTCTTCAAAATTTGAAAATACAGGTACCGAACTGAATGCCTTATTGGCTAATTCAAACGAGGCAGTCTTGAACATGAATTCAAGTGTTCGAACTTTAATGGAAGACAACGCACAAAATATTCGAAATATCTCTTCCAACCTAAATCAACTCTCTGAAGACTTAGTGAAACTTTCAAAAGATATTCAGCCAATTGTTGGTAATTTAAATAATTTGACCGATTCCTTGCAGGCAATGAAACTTAAACAAACAGTTGGACATATTGATCATCTTGTAACTAATCTTCAAGCCATTACTTCCGACCTTCAAGCTGGAAAAGGAACAGCCGGACAATTAATGAAAAATGATAGTCTATATAATGAATTGAATAGTACCTTGGTGAATCTAGATAAACTTTTATTAGATTTTAGACTTGAGCCAAAGCGGTATTTAAATATTTCAGTGTTTGGTGGAAAAACCAAGCCTCCTAAAGTTAAATAATGGAAAATTTAGAAATAAAATTCATCTGTTCGGATGAATTGACGGATATGCTTATCGCCGAAATTAGTTTAATTGGGTTTGACATATTCGAACAGAATAATGATGGCTTTGTTACCTTTCATTCCGATGTAAATTTTGACTTAACTGAAATTGATGAAATAATTTCTCGTTATAGACCATTAGGAGAAATCCATTATTCTACAGAAATTATCAAAAAAGTTAATTGGAATAAAGAATGGGAATCAAATTATTCCCCTATTGAAGTCAATGATAAGGTATATATTCGTGCAAGTTTCCACCCTCCTAAGGAAGGATTTGAAACGGAAATATTAATTAATCCACAAATGTCTTTCGGAACAGGGCATCATGAAACAACTCGATTGGTCATTGGTTTGATGATGGAAGAAAATTGGGTTGAGCAAGAGGTAATGGATGCAGGAACAGGAACCGGGATTTTGGCTATTTATGCAAAAATAAAAGGAGCTAAAAAGGTTGTAGGTTTTGATATTGATGATTGGTGCATTGAAAATTCAATTGAAAACGCTGAATTAAATAATATTTCTGGATATTCTTTTAACCAAGGAACTATAAGAGACCAATCTCCATATTCCTATGATGCTCTTATTGCCAATATTAATCGAAATATTCTTTTAGATGAAATGGAGGAATATGCTAAATTTATTAAAAAGGGCGGAGCATTATATTTAAGCGGATTTTATTTGGAAGATAGTCAGGTAATTCATGAAAAGGCAGAAGAATATGGACTTACTTACAAAACCCACGCGAGTCTTAATAGATGGTGTGCTATGAAATTTATTCGAAATTAGGCTTAATTTAATCCTAAAAATTTCCAAAATAAAACTATTATTAGTACTTTTAAAGGTTTATCTCTAAAAAATAGGTTTCTATAAATAGAAAATGAGAATTTCTGCTGAAAAGCCTTTCAAAATTATATATTCCATTTATTTTCATGAATATTTGGGTTATCTATTTGAACTTTTCGTTGTTCAACTAAACGAAAAGGGGAATCTTACATGGGAATTTCAAAGTTTAAGTTCTAGAAATGTAGATGAATTTGCTGCAGGATTAGATGAAAAAGATGTCTTAGCAGTAAAATTTTCAGAAAAAATAAAACCTCTTCAAATTTATGAGGATTTTAATACGCAAAAGAAAAATTCTCTTGAAGATTTCTATTTAAAAACTTGGCATAAAGAAACGGGTGATAAAGAATTACAACAACAAATCTATGATTTTGTAGAACAATTTCGATCGAAAGTTTTCAATAGTCTCTTTCCTGATAAAAAGGTATTCATTATGGGGAATGATGGAAACCCGATGAAACAAGAGATTAATGTTGAAAAAGAGCCAGTTGAAATCCTTTTCCATTTTATTAGAAATGAGGATAATACCCATTATTTTCCAACCTTAAAGCTTAAAGGGAAAAAATTAGAATTTCAATATAAAAATGCACTAATTTTAAATGATGAGCCAGCTTGGATGTTATTAGATAACCATCTATATCATTTCAAACCGGAATTAGAGGGGAAAAAATTAAAACCTTTTTTAAATAAAAAATTTGTGGCCATCCCACAAAATATGGAAGAAGATTACTACCGTAAATTTGTTAAATTAATGGTAGCAAGATATCCTATTTCTGCATCGGGCTTTGAAATTATTCAATCTGAAAAAAATATTTCTCTTTTAATAAGTTATGGACCACTTAGTTCTGTTCAAATTGAGGAAGACGAAAATCTAAAAAAGAAAAAAGCTAAGGAGGATGAATTAAATGAAAAATGGCAATTCACACTTTCCTTTCAATATGGAAATAATAGATTTCCATGGGATAATTTAGCCGCAGAGGCGAATGTACTTTTTGCGAAAAAAGGAGATTCCTTTTCTTTCGAGAAAATTAATCGTTCCATCGTTAAAGAAAAGAGAGCATTTAATATTCTAAAAAATGCCGGGCTTCCCCTTAAACTGAATGGTAAGGCGATTTTAGGTAGAGGAGAGTCTTTGAAATGGTTATCTGATAATAAACAAGTATTAGATGAAGCGGGATTTATTCTGAATTTTAAAGGGGATGGACAAGTACCTCGTTATTTCCTTGGAAAACCAAATATTTCAATTCGAATAGGAGAAAAATTAGATTGGTTTGATATTCAAGCTGTAATCTCATTTGGAGAACATCAGATTCCATTTTTGAAAATTCGACAATTAATTCTTCAAGGAAAACAGGAATTTCATTTGCCAGATGGTTCAATTGCAGTTATTCCTGAAAATTGGTTTGAAGAATATCATGACTTGTTTTATTTCGCAGAAAATCAACAAGGGGGAAATGGAATAATTCTCAAAAAACAACATTTCCAATTGGTTGAAGAATGGTCTAATCAAGAATTAATCGAAACAACACATCGAGAAAATTTATTCCATATAAATGATTTATTGAATAAGGAATATCCAATACCAAAACAATTTAAAGGGCAATTAAGGCCGTATCAGCTCGATGGGTATCGATGGATGAAAACTCATCAAAAAGCGCGTTTAGGCGCTTGCCTAGCAGATGATATGGGTCTTGGAAAAACCATCCAGACCTTATGCCTCCTTCAATCACTTAAAGAAGAAGGTGAAAAATTGCCTCATCTTTTAATTATGCCAACTTCTTTATTGCATAATTGGCAAATTGAAGCTAAAAAATTTACCCCTCAACTAAAGGTATTAATCTACAATGGTTCGAATAGGGAAAAACTTCAAGTAGAATTTAAAAAATATGATTTAATTGTTACATCCTTTGGAATGGTTCGCTCTGATATTGATTGGTTTACCCTTCAGGAATTTGGGTATATTATCTTAGATGAATCACAGGCTATTAAAAACCCAAGTGCTTTAATTACAAAGTCTGTTAATAAACTTAAATCAAAATATCGCCTGGTAATGACAGGTACTCCTTTGGAAAATTCAACCGTAGACCTTTGGTCTCAAATGAATTTTATCAATCCAGGTTTATTGGGAACCCTAAAATATTTTAAAGATAATTTCTTAGTTCCCATTGAGAAAAAAGGCGATGAGGAGAAAAAAGAACGCCTCTTTAAATTAATTAAACCATATTTATTAAGAAGAGATAAGCGACAAGTTGCAAAGGATTTACCGGAAAAAATTGAAACTATTTCTTTTTGTTCTATGTCTGAAGAACAAGAAGAATTATATAATAAAACAAAGAATTTCTACAGAGAATCTATTCTAAAACAAATAAAGGAAGATGGATTAAATAAATCTAAATTTTCTGTTTTACAAGGTTTAACAAAATTACGTCAAATTGCTAATCACCCTGTCTTATCTGAATCTGATTATTCAGGAGATTCTGGTAAAATGGAAATGGTAATTGATAAATTAGAAACTGTTTTGGAGCACCATCACAAAGTATTAATTTTTAGTCAATTCGTTCAACATCTTCAATTAATTAAGGACGAATTGGAAAAAAGAAAAATAAAATTCTGTTATTTGGATGGATCTACCTCTGATAGGAAATCGGTAGTGGATGATTTTCAAAGGTCAGATGGTCCTCCTGTTTTTCTAATTTCGTTAAAAGCGGGTGGGGTAGGCTTGAATCTAACTGAAGCTGATTATGTCTTCCTATTAGATCCTTGGTGGAATCCAGCAGCAGAAGCCCAAGCCGTAGATAGGGCCCACCGTATTGGACAAAAGAATACAGTATTTACCTATAAATTTATTACCAAAGAAACCGTGGAGGAGAAAATCTTAGCTCTTCAGCAGAAAAAATCCGATTTGGCCGACGCTTTAATTAATCAGGATGAAAGTTTGCTTAAATCTATGAAAGAAGAAGATCTATTGGAATTATTAAGCTAAGATTTCTTTACATAAATATTTTTTGCAATTTCTGAACTTACAAAAACTTCTTTTTTATTATTAATTAATACCTTTCTGGAGAAATCAAAATTATTTATTTCCAAAATTTTAATTTTTGCGCCTAAACTTAATCCCATTTTGGTAAGCATTTTTAAAAATATGGAATTATCAATCGCTACTCCCAATAATGTACATTCCTGGTTCAATTGGATTTCTAATAATAAAGTATTTATCCGATTATGCATATCCCCCGCTGAATTTGGGATTGGATCACCATGTGGATCCGTTTTCGGAAAATCTAAAAATTCATCCAATTTATTTATTAAAATACTTGAATCAATATGTTCCAATTGCTCAGCAATATCATGTACCTCATCCCATTGGAAATTTAATTTATTTACTAAAAAAGTTTCCCATAACCGATGTTTACGAATCGTATTTAATGCGATTTTTTCTCCTGAAGGAGTTAGTGTTACACCTTGATATTTTTGATAATCAATCCAACCTTTACTCGAAAGTTTTTTTAGCATATCCGTAACAGATGCTGCTTTCGTTTGCATCATTTCAGCTACAGAATTTGTACTAATTCCGCCTTCATTTATCTCTGATAAACGATAAATAACCTTTAAATAATTTTCTTCCGCAGAGGATGTTTGAATCATGTTGTAAATATAGAAAATTAAATTTATAAAAAATATTTTTAGGTATGTCTAAAAATATTTGTATATTTGTCTAAATAAGTTTGCATTATGTCCTGGTTAAAACCTGTAAATCGATTAAGTTTATCGGAAGTTCATGGTTCAATTCCCGTACCAAAGGGAAAGGGTTTCTGGGCTACATTAAGAGCTTTCATTGGACCAGGTTTCATGGTTGCTGTAGGTTATATGGATCCTGGAAACTGGGCAACTGATTTGGCAGGAGGGGCACAATATGGTTATACTTTATTATCTGTAATCTTAATTTCAAGTTTATTTGCAATATTATTACAACATTTAGCTCTAAAATTAGGAGTTGCCACGGGAAGAGATTTAGCTCAAGCTTGCGGAGACGCTTATTCTAAACCTGTTGCCATATTCTTATGGATAATTTGTGAATTAGCCATTGCTGCTTGTGATTTGGCTGAGGTAATAGGATCAGCTTTGGCCTTAAATTTGCTTTTTGGTATTCCTTTATTATACGGTATTTCCATTACCATCTTAGATGTATTTTTGATTTTATTCTTCCAAAATAGAGGTTTTAGAATCTTAGAATCGATTGTAATGTCGCTTTTAATCGTCATTACTCTTTGTTTTATTTATGAATTATTGGTTGCTCAGCCTGAGTTTACGAGCGTTTTAGAAGGATTGATTCCTTCTTCTGATATAGTGATTGACAAAGGGAAATTATATATTGCAATTGGTATATTAGGAGCCACTGTAATGCCACATAATTTATATTTGCATTCAAGTATAATCCAAACAAGGTCTTGTCCGGATACATTAGAAGACAAAAAAGAATCTATAAAGTTTGGAACAATAGATTCAACTATTTCGCTTTCTTTAGCATTTTTTATTAATGCTGGGATTTTGATTTTATCTGCATCTGCCTTTCATTTTTCAGGGAATACCCATGTAGCTGAAATTGAAGACGCCTTTTATTTATTAAGCCCGATTTTAGGGGATCATTGGGCTTCTACTTTGTTTGCAATTGCCTTATTGGCTTCCGGACAAAACGCTACCATAACAGGAACCTTAGCTGGCCAAATTGTTATGGAAGGTTTTCTAGACATTCGACTTAAACCATGGTTAAGAAGATTAATTACAAGAATGATTGCTATTGTTCCTGCGTTTTTTGTTACCTTAATTTTAGGGGAAAGTTCAGTAAATGATTTATTAGTATTAAGTCAGGTAATATTATCCATGCAACTAAGTTTTGCAGTTATTCCATTAGTTTTATTTACGTCTGACAAAACCAAGATGGGTCAATTTGTAAATTCTAAAAAGTTGACAATAGTATCTTGGTTGGTAAGTGCTGTAATTTTAGTATTGAACCTTTACTTATTATTTCAAGTTTTTGGTTGGGTTGAATAATAATACCAAGAATTATTTTCGCCAATTTTTTTAGATTCAATTAGATTTAAATTAAATTTTGGTCCTTGAATGCCTTCGGCTAGGATTTGATTATTTTGAATATGAATTAATTCATCGAATAAATTTAATTTAATGAATTCATCCAATGTTTTTGTTCCTCCTTCAACCAATACAGAGCTTATTTTTTTATCGGATAAATCTTGAATGATATTTTTTAAAAAGTTTGAACTTTCCAATTTTATCCATTCGTTTTTTCCATCATTTAAATTAAGTGAATAATTATAAATGAGGGTTTTTTCGCCATCTTCCAATACTTTTGAATTTTTGGGTATTCTATTATTGGGGTCGATAATGATTTTTATGGGTGATGGCCCTTCAATTAGCCTAGTATTTAGGAGAGGTTGATCGTGGATTATGGTATTTGCTCCAACTAATATTCCTTCATGAATTGCCCGAAGTTCATGAACCATTTTTTGAGATTCTGAATTGGAAAATTGTATAGGTTCTCCATTTTTCTTAGCAATAAAATTATCTTTGGAAGAGGCGAATTTTAAAGTAATATAGGGTCTTTTTAATTGATGAAATAAATTAAATTTCTTATTTAATCTCTCTGATTCCATTCCTAATACCCCTAATTTTACTTCAATTTTATGATTTCTTAAAATTTCAATTCCTTTTCCGGCGACTAAAGGATTTGGGTCTTTGGCAGCAATTACTACTCTTTTTATTTTTTTTTCTACTAGTAAATTAGCACATGGGGGTGTTTTGCCAAAGTGTGCACAAGGCTCTAGACTTACATAAGCAGTGGAAAGGGGTAATAGTTCAGGGTTTTTAACTGAATTTATCGCATTTACTTCAGCATGAGGGCCACCATAATATTCATGGTAACCTTCCCCAATGATTTCATTTCCATAAACAATCACACAACCAACCATTGGGTTAGGTCGAACCTTAATTTTACCCTTTTCGGCTAAAATTAAAGCTTTTTCCATCCAATATGTATCAGTTTGCTGTTTCTTCAATATCTTGAATTTTAAATTCTTCTGCTATATTAATATGTTTTTTGGATAGATAGGAATATATCGCAGGAATTATATATAAAGTAAGGGTAGTTGCAAATATCATTCCTCCTACCACAGCTATTCCCATTGAAACCCTACTTTGCGACCCGGAACCTAAAGCTAATGCAATAGGTAAAATTCCCAATATTGTACTTAAAGAAGTCATGATGATTGGCCTAAATCGTGCATTTGCTGCTTCTTTTACAGCTTCAAATTTATCCAAACCCTGTTCTTTTCTTTGATTAGCAAATTCAACGATTAAAATTCCATTTTTTGTTACTAAACCAATGAGTACAATGATTCCAATTTGTGAAAAAATATTTAAAGTTTGGTGAAAATCCCAAAGACTTATCAAGGCACCAGTAACGGCTAAAGGTACAGTGAATAAAATAATTAATGGATCAACAAAACTTTCAAATTGCGCAGATAAAATCAGATATACCAATAGAATTGCTAGAGCAAAAGCAAAAATCAAAGATGAACTAGATTCTTTGAATTCTTTTGACTCCCCATCATAGGCTGTTTGAAAAGATGAATCAAAAGTTTCTTTTGCTAATTGATCCATTTCGTCTAATCCCTCCCCTAAGGTTACTCCTTTTGCTAATTGAGCAGATACTGTTGCCGCTACATATCGATTATATCTAAATAGAGTTGGAGGGGTGCTTTCTTCTGAAACTTTTACTAAATTATCCAATTGGATTAATTCTCCATTTCTATTTTTTACGTATAAGGACTTTAAATCAGTAACATCATTTCTTTGTGGACGATCAATTTGTCCAATAATTTGATATTGTTTACCATTCATAACAAAATACCCGAATCGTCTTCCAGATAGACCAAATTGCAAGGTTTGGGCTACATCTTGAATAGAAACACCAAGAGCGATTGCCTTAGGACGATCAATTTGTATTCTTAATTCAGGTTTGGTAAACTTTAGGTCTTCATCAGCAATTTGAAATTTCGGAGAATTTTTTACCTTTTCCATAAATACAGGTAATAATTCTTTTAATTTATTAAAATTAGAAGCTTGAACAACAAAACTTACTGGTAGCCCACCTCTTTTTCCTGTTGTAAGTGAAGGTTCTTGAATCACAATTGACCGAGCTCCGGTCATATCTTTTAAAATTGGTTGAAGCTGTTCTACATATTCTGCTTGGGGCTTTCTTGTATTGGCATCAGAATTTAGAACCACCCTAAAAAATGCTGAATTTGCAGAACCACTTCCAAAAGTTGGGGAGGTAATAGCGAAGATATAGTTTCTTTCATTCTCAGGAATTTCCTGCATTACCACATTTGAAACAGAGTCTGTATAGGCCTGCATGTATTCAAAAGTTGCACCTTCAGGTCCGGTTGTTTGAATTCTAAAGGTATTTCTATCTTCAACAGGGGCCAATTCGGATGGTATGGCTTTATATTCAAAAAATACATAGATTAAACCTATAAAAAATATTATTCCTACCCACGCCATCCACCTAATTTTCAAAAACCCTTCTAAAGAATTTTTATAGGCATTATTTAAACCTTCAAAAAATGGTTCAGTTACTCTGTAAAACCATGGTTTTCTATCATCTGATTTTAATAATTTCGAACTCAACATGGGTGTCAGGGTAAGAGAAACAAATGCTGAGATAATTACGGAACCTGCAACAACAATCCCAAATTCTCTGAATAAGGCTCCAGTAATTCCATTCATAAATATTACAGGAAGAAAGACCGAGGCCAAGGTGATGGTAGTTGAAATAATTGCAAAATAAATTTCTTTAGCTCCATCTACCGCAGCTTGAATGGGCGTCATTCCCTCTTCAATTTTAGAATAAATATTTTCCAAAACGACAATGGCATCATCTACCACCAAACCAATTGAAAGCACTACGCCTAATAGGGTAAGAACATTGATCGAAAATCCCACCAAATACATAAGGAAAAAGACTCCAATAAGGCTCACTGGAATCGCGGTAAGAGGAATTATGGTTGATCTCCAATCCCTTAAAAATAAGAATATAATGATTGTTACAAGAAATATTGCAGTAAGGATTGTTTCTTCCACCTCTTTTATAGATTTTCTTACGAAAATGGTATTGTCAAATCCTTCATCTATTCGAATATCTGCAGGTAAATTTTTCTTTATTTGTTCAATTTTTGCATTAATATCATCGACAATTTGAATTTGGTTTGAACCAGGTTGAGGGGTTACTGCAATTGAAATCATTGGAACCATGTCTCCTTTGAAAGAAGTCTTTTCATTTTCTGCACTTAATTCTGCCTTACCTACATCTGAAAATCGAACGATATTCCCGTTGGATTCCTTCAATACCATATTGTTGAAATCTGATTCCGTGACTAACCGTCCTTGAGTTCTTACAACTAATTCAGTATTATTTCCTTCAATACTACCAGAGGGAAGTTCAATGTTTTGTCTATTCAAAGCCACTGAAATATCTGGTGCTGTGAGTCCATATGAGGCCAATTTATCCGGGTCGATTCGCAATCGCATGGCGTATTTTTTCTCCCCCCAAATTCTGATGGAGGCCACCCCAGGGATGATTTCAAGTTTTTCCTGAATATTACGAATGGCAAAATCATTTAAACTTAAAATATCTCGGGTAGTGGAAGAAATATTTAAATTATAAATTGGTCTAGCATCAGCATCTTGTTTTGCGATAACCGGAGGGTCAACATCCGGAGGAAGCTGGAACATTGCTCTTGAAACCCTGTCTCGAACATCATTTGCTGCATTTTCTATATCTATTGATAAATCAAATTCTATAGAAATAGAGGACCTGCCATCTCTAGAACTGGATGTTAGAGTTTTAATCCCAGGAATTCCATTGATTTGTGCCTCTAAAGGTTCAGTAATTTGAGATTCAATAATATCAGCATTGGCCCCCGTGTAGGATGTCATGACATTTACAATGGGAGGATCCACTGAAGGAAATTCTCGTACTCCAAGAAAAGTATATCCAATAATTCCGAAAACAATAATTGTAATGGACATTACAATTGCTAATACCGGACGTTTAATACTGATGGTTGATAGAGCTGCCATTTTAGTTAATTTTATTTATCTTAACCGGACTATTTGGTCTTAATTGAACTACACCCGAGACCACTAGGGTATCTCCAATATTTAAACCATCTAAAACCTCAACTAATTTCTCTCCTCTGACTCCAATTCGGATAGTTGTATAAATTGCTTCTCCATTCACAATCTTATACACCTTGGAACCTGAAGCATCTGTAATAATACTTTCAGTAGGAATTTGCATAGCTTCATTTTTTTGCTGAAGGATTATACTAACCCTCGCAAAGGCACCAGGAACTAATTGTCCTTTTGGATTTGGAGCAATTGCCCGAATTTGTAAAGTCCGCGTATTATTATCAATCACAGGATTTACGGCATAAACTTTCCCTTCGAAATTTCCCGATGAACTTTCTGTAGTAAACTGGATTTTTGTCCCAATTTTTACATCTCCAGCATATTTTGATGGAATGGAAAATTCAAGTTTTATCGGATTCGTATTTACGATATTTGTTATCACAGAGGAAGGGGTTATGT
>JBJOIA010000234.1:0-7587 GCA_046047395.1 Bacteroidota bacterium
TCAAGCGAAAAATTTGTTAAAGATTTTGTAAAAGCTTGGGATAAGGTAATGAACTTAGATCGCTTTGATTTAAAATAAATAATATGCAATACCTAAAAGCCCATGGAATCTATTTCATGGGCTTTTTTTATGAAATAAAATAAATGATTAAGCCCATTAGTATCAGAAAATTAAATATTGTTCCCAAGAAGAAAACTATTGCAAATAATACTGAATCATAGAAAACAGTATTATAAAAAATCTTTTTTATGATTGGATTGAATATTAAATAATAAATTTTGTAGGGACTTACCCAATTCAAATCAGAGGTTTTTGGCAAATAGGGAGGTACTTCAATTAAGGGTTCTAATTTTTTAAAAACTGCTTCATTAAATTCTTTTCTTTGTTTTATTTCACCAATTTCTGGGCATTCAATACGGTCAAAATTTAGATTTACTCTTTTCTTTATTTCTCTAAAATCCTGGTAGGCTATACCTGCTAAATGTAATTTAGGGGTAAATCCTTGTTTTTTGCAAATTTCCAAAATACGAACAGTTCCCTTTTTAAATGGTTGAAGCTCATGTTTATTCAAACATATCCCTTCAATAAAAATTAAAACAATTCCCTTATTTTTTAAAATTCTTACTGCTTCTGAAAATGAATTCTCGTTTTCAGACATATGTTGGATCCCCTCTCTTAATCGATGGATGGGAATCATACCAAAACTTCTAAGGATTTTATTGATTATTGGATTTCTAAAGACATCTCCACGAGCCATAAAATGCACTTTCCGTGGATATTTTGCGCCAATAAATACAGCATCTAAAAAGGAATCAGGGTGATTAGCCAATATTAAAATTGGCCCATCGTCTTTCGTAATTTCCTCATTTTTTACCTTGAACCAGTCGCAGTAAATTTTAAATGAAAATAAAGTAATTTGTCGGATTAACCTTTGAATCATTCTTATAGAATTAAAATTTCCACCCTTCTATTGAGCGCCCTGCCTTCTTCAGTGTCGTTTGTTGCAACTGGCTTTTCCCAACCAAAACCTTTTGTAAAAATTCTGTCCTGTGCAATATTATGTTCTTTTAAATAATTTCCCACAGCATTTGCTCTATCTATGGATAATTTTTCATTAAAAACCTTTGTTCCAGTATTATCCGTATGGCCACTAATTTCTATTTTTAATTCTCTATTTTCTTCCATCAATTTAACCAATCGGTTTAATTCAGGACTAGATTCTGGGCTAAGGTCTGCTTTATTTATTTCGAAGAATAAATTATTAATTCGTGCGATGCTTCCTTTTGCAATTGGAATTAAATCAATGTCTCTGTCGTTCAATTCTAAATATCTTCCACCTAGATTACTTAAATCTAAATTGATTGAACTAGGGACAAAGCCTTTTGAGCTAACTGTGATTCCATATTTTTCCCCATAGGGTAATACTATTTTATAAATTCCTGTATTAGCATCTGGTTTTGCATAGCCAATAATTTCTCCCGTTTTTAAATTTTCATAAGATACTTTTATATCCTCAGGAAGTTCTTTTCCATCTTTTGTTTTGATTTTTCCCGATAGCAATACCACAGGATCTGCTTGTTGTCCAGATCCTATTTTACCACCTTCATTTTTAATTTCATCTTCATAAGCTAATACATCCACCTCTTTATTCCTTTCCAAATCCTTTAATAAATTATTATTGATTAAATTCTTTAATACCCCATTTTTTAAGCCTATTAGTAGATTATCATTATTGATATTGTTTGCATCAATTCCATATTCCTTCAGATTATCCCATAAACCTTTTTGAATCATTTGGTCTATTAAATTATTATTCACCAATTCATTCATCTTATTATGATTACCTGAATTATCCAAAATATTATTTTCTTTTAATTCATCCCATAAACCGTTTCTTAATAAACTATCCAAAGCGGTATTTAATAAATCTTTATTGGCATCTCCAAATTTAATACGAAAAATATCCTTTTGGCCATAGGCATTTAATTCGGAAAGAAAATAAGCATAGTTCCCTTCTGCAGCTAAACTAAAATAGGCATCATATTTATTCGTATTGATAGGTGAACCTAAATTTTTCGGCTCCGACCAATTATACCAATCATCTCTCCCCATTCTTCTACTTACATAGATATCATGGCTGCCTTTACCTCCAGGGCGATCCGAAGAAAAGTATAAGGTTCTCCCATCTGCAGCAAGAAAAGGAGTCGTTTCAGAATATTTTGTATTAATTTTTGTTCCTAAATTTCTTGGTTTTGACCATTTACCATTTAGCCCTAAAAAACTAATATATAAATCATCTCGGTCACTGTTTTTTTGTTCCGAAAATGCTAAAATAAGTTTTTTCCCATCATTGGTCAGAAAGGCATATTCATTTAAACCCTTACTCATTTTTCCATAGGATGGAATATCAATTTTTTGAGGAATCGTCCACCCTGATTTTGTTTTTGTTGATATTGAAAAACCACGTGAATCATATTTCCCATTGATATAGGAACCTTTTAATAAAATGGTTTGTCCATCCGGACTAATGGATAAAATAGTATTATACTGATCTCTATTTAAAGTATTATTCATTCGAATGGCATGTCCCCATTCTCCATTTTCTTTTAAAATACTATACCAAATATCTTGAGACCCAGCGATTGTCTCAGATCCTTTTGTTCCATAGGAATTATTAGGGTGATTCTTCCTTCCAAAATAAAGAGTTTTTCCATCAGGCGATATTACAGGATTTAGTTCTAAATATTCAGAATTCACTCCTCTTCCAAGATTTTCCGGACTATTTTGGCAAAAGCCTTCGAAATAAAAATGAATAAGAATTAAAATTAGAAATTTTTTCATGATTAGATTAATTCGCTGTGGTTATATTTATCTTGTTTTGAAATTCGTGTATTGATAATTTTTTCAACTAATATTTTTGGATCTTTTTCAAAAATAAAAGAAGAATCATGTTTATTTACAAACCCTTCATTTTTTAAAACGTCGATATGTTGTAATAAATTTTTGTAAAAATTTTCAATATTAAAAATTCCTATTGGTAAATCATGCAATTTTAATTGTTTCCAGGTTAATATTTCAAACAATTCATCTAAGGTTCCGAATCCTCCTGGAAGAGCAATTATAGCATCCGCTTTGGTTGCCATTAAATCCTTTCTTTCATGCATAGAATTTACCCAAATTATTTCCGTAAGATTTTCATGGTGAACTTGCATATCTTTCATAAAATGGGGGATAATACCCGTTATTTTCCCACCAATACGTAAATATTCCTCTGCAAATACACCCATTAGGCCTCCACTACCAGCTCCATAAAGAATATTGATTTCATATTTTTTTAATTCCTGAGCTAATTGGATTACTTCTTGTTCAAAAATTGGATTTTTCCCTTTCTGAGATCCAGCATAAATTAATATATTCTTTACCTTCATGAGATTAAATTTTTTAAAGCACTGTCAATTGTCTTGAATTTAAAGGAATAAAGTTTCTCAATTTTTTTTGATGAAACCTTCAAGCTTCCTAAAATTACCTTTGCCAAATCTCCAAAAATTAATTTGATAATAAATCCCGGAATATTGGGAAAGAAATAAGGTCTATGATAGGCCTTGGCCAATGATTGCATTAAAAATTCCTGTCTTACAGGTTCGGGAGCTACCGCATTTATTGGACCTTGAACCTCTGAATTTTCAACTGATAAAGTGAAAATTTCAATTAAATCATCGATATGAATCCACGACTGCCATTGTTTTCCATTACCCAATGAACTTCCAATTCCTAATTTAATGGGTGGACTTATTTTTTTCAAAAAGCCGCCATTATTTGTAAGGACTAAGCCAATTCTTATTTGAACTGTTCGGATTCCCAAGGTTTTTATTTTTAATGAGGAGTTTTCCCAATCTTTGGTTAAATTTCCAATATAATCAAATCCGGGAGGGGTATTTTCTTCACATAAATTTTCACCTGCATCTGCCCCATAGTATCCAATTGCAGAAGCAGAAATAAATGAGGTAACCGAATGTTTAGAGGTTGATAATAAGTTGTAAAATAATTCAGTGCTTTTTATTCTTGAATCATATAATTCCTTTTTCCTGGATTTTGTCCATGGTTTATCAGCAATTCCTGCCCCCGCCAAATGGATGATACAATCAATTTCCTTGAGGCAATCCTTATCAATTAAGGAACGATTGATATCCCAAAAGAAATCGCCCCTTCCCCTTGAAATAATAAAAACCTTATGACCATTTTTTTCTAAATGATATTTGAGGGTTTTCCCTATTAGACCCGTTCCTCCTGAAATTAAAATTTTCATTCAATACCTAATTTAATTGATTCAATGATTGCTTCATTGATATTTGTACGTAAATCTAATTGATATATTTTACTATTTTCTCTCGTTGGATAAACCCTATTTGCCAAGAAAACATAAACCGTTTTATATTTTGGGTCTATCCAGGTATAGGTTCCTGTAAATCCAGAATGGCCAAAAGATTCAGGACTTGCCGAATTGGATGCGGATTGTCCTTTAACTTTCCTATTTGGTTTGTCAAATCCAATCCCTCTTCTAGGGTTTTCATTAATAGAAAAAGGGTAAGATGTCCATTTTTTAATTGTTGGTTGTGCGATAAAACGTATTCCCCCATAATAGCCACCTTGAAGGTACATTTGCATTAATTTCGCTAAATCATTGGCATTCCCAAACAAACCGGCATGTCCAGAAATTCCATTTAATAAGGCTGCTCCTTCATCATGTACTTTCCCATGAATTAATGTTTTCCTAAATAAAGAATCTCTTTCAGTAGGAATAATGCGTGAAAGGGGAAATTTTTCTAAAGGATTATAGGTAAGGGTACTTGCACCGATGGGCTTATAAAATGTATCGGATAGAAAGGATCTCCAATCTTTACCCGAATAGCGTTTAGAAACTTCTGGCAATAAATAATAAGATAAATCAGAATAGACATAGGATTTAGTATTATAAAGAGGAGAAACCTCAATTGAATCCAAGATTCTGGATTTAATATTTTTATAAACGAATAAATCTGGGGCTATTTCAATAGGGAAATCCTCGGATTTTTTATAGGCTAAAGTATTTGGCTTCCAAATGATTAAGGAAGTTTTCAAATCTACATATTCATTAAAGAATTTATTATCTTTTTTTATTGCTGCAGAAATTCCCTTTTTCACTTGGTCTTCTTTGATATATTTTCCAAGAATTGAACTTGAAAGCTTTCCATTTTCAATTTCATCTTGGAACTTTGGTGAATAGGAAACCATTTCTACCGAATCTACATAATCTTTCCAAAAGGGAATCCAAGATTTTAGTCTGGATTGATGGGTTAAAATATCGAGATATTGTAATTTATTTTTATTTGAATTTTGAAATTCCGGATAAAAATTTCCTAATTCTAATTTAGTATTAAATTTTTTTTGATCCTCCCAATACATTAAGGCTGGTACGGAAGTAGAAATTTTTGTAATTGATGCCAAATCGTATAAATCATTCAAATTAACAGGAATGTCTGATTCATAGGTAGGTTTTCCAAAGGCTTTATGATAAATCACTTTTCCTTCTTTTGCTATCAATACTACCGCTCCAGGCATGGCTTTTTTCTCAATGGCATTTTGAATTAGAGAATCTACAATGGGTTCTAAATTTTTATGATTGATACCAACTCTTTCTGGAAAAACATCATATTGTAATCTTCCAATTGCTGAGATTTTTTCTCCATCTCCTACTTTAAAATTTTCATCCAAGGTAATTGGAAATTTTGCGGAAGTAGATATACTCCCAAATATCACTTCAGCGGTTGCTTTCATATGTTCCCTACTAGACTGAAGCGGAGTAACTATTGCCGCAGCTTTAAGAATATTACTATATTTATTTAAGGTAAATGGGCTATTAAAAAAAGCAACTATCGAATTTTCATCTACTATTTCATTGAAAATTTCAACCTCTCTATGTTTAATTCCATAATTATTCGAAGGCCTAATCGAATTTCCACTAATTGAAATAATTAATTTATCGTAGTTTTTCAATTTTTCTTTAACAGAAATAATATCCTCATTAGAAGAATTATAATCTAAATAATAATGATCCATTTCCTCATATTTATCAAGATTAGATTGAAAATTATTAGGAAAATCTTTCCCATAATTTGAATCTCCAATTGCCAAACTAGCAATGGTAAATTTGGAAAGATCTTTAAGAGGTAAAATATTTCCCTCATTTTTTAGTACAACTACAGATTTTTCTGCTAATTCCTGTTTTAATATATCCGCTTTATAAGGGTTTAGCTCTTGATTGAGATTTGTTAAATCTATAGGCTGATAAACATCCAAACCTACCCAAGCTTTTGCATTTAAAATTTTCCTTACCTTTTCATTGATAATATCTATACTGATTCTTCCTGAATCAACTGCTGTTTTGATCGCATTAAAAACGGTAGGAACGTCCCAAAAAGTCTCTAAAATATCGTTTCCTGCCAATATTGCACGTACATTTGCCTCCCCATCTGGGAAATATTTTGTTACCCCTTGCATATCCATTGCATCAGTGAAAACAAGACCCTCAAAACCTAAATCTTCTCTCAGTATACCGGAAATAATGGGCTTAGAAAGAGTGGAAGCCAAATTGGGTGTAGAATCTATTTCTGGAATACCGAGATGACCTACCATTACACCCGTTAATCCATTTTTTATTAATTTTTTATAGGGATATAATTCCAAAGAATCTAATCTTTCATAAGTATGACTTAATACTGGAATATCTTTATGTGAATCTACATCTGTATCTCCATGACCAGGAAAATGTTTTGCAGAAGTAATGATATGTCCTTTTTGTATACCTTTCATCAAAGCTAAGGATTTGGCCGTTACCAATTCCTTATCTTCCCCAAAAGAGCGGAAATTTATGACGGGATTATTGGGGTTATTATTGATGTCTACAACCGGCCCATAAGAAATATGAATACCTAATCTTTTACATTGTTCAGCAATTTGAAAACCCATTTCCTCAATGAGATCATTATTGCCTTCCATTCCTCCAAGTGAAATTTCGAAAGGATATTTAACCGTATTTTTTAAGCGCATATCCAAACCCCATTCTAAATCCATGCCAATGAATAAAGGAGTTTTTGAAAGAGATTGAAGTAGATTGACAGTCTTTGCCTGCTCTTCTGGGGAGCCAGCAAAAAATACAAATCCTCCAACATGGTATTTTTCTACGATATCTTTAAGCCTATCTAGATCATATTCTCTCGAAACATTTCCCCTTGGCATTAATAATTGGCCAATTTTTTCTTCTAGACTCAGTGAATTGAATACAGAATCGACCCATTTTTTATTTTGATGAGGGAATAAACTGGATTGAGAATTTCCAAAAAAACTAATAAAAATTAATAGGAACAGCAAGCTGTATTTTTTCATAGAAATAAAGGGATATACTTAATTACCTTAAGTTAAAAAAAAATCATTCAATTCCATAATTATAAGTTTCCTGATAGGAAAATTGAATTTATGTTTTCAATTTTACTTCAGAAAAGAAAAGAAGAGAGAGATGAAAAAATTTAACCTAATCCTATGTCTTTTGGG
>JBJOIA010000235.1:0-4866 GCA_046047395.1 Bacteroidota bacterium
TATTAACTTAACATTCTCTTAACATTGAAACTATGAAATTTATTTTAACCTTGATTTTAATCGGTTTATTGAACTTTTCTGCTTTTACGCAAAAATGGCAACCCCTTTTTAATGGCAAAGATCTTTCTGGTTGGATTCCAAAAATTCACCATTATGAAACTGGCGATAATTATGCGAATACCTTCCGTGTAGTGGATGGGATGATTAAAGTACGATATGATGAATATGATTTTTTTAAAGATAAATATGGTCATCTATTCTATGAAACCCCCTTTTCAAATTATAAACTTCGGTTTGAATACCGATTTGTTGGAAAATGGTTGGAAGGAGATGCTCCATCTTATACCCAACTAAATAGTGGGATTATGTTTCATTCCCAGGATCCCTATACAATTTTGAAAGAACAAGATTGGCCTATATCCGTTGAATATCAAATGCTAGTTCAAACAAAAGAAGGAGAGGTTCGTCCTACCGCCAACATGTGCTCTCCAGGTACAGATGTCTTTTACGAAGGCAAAAAAGATCCGCGTCATTGCATAAATTCCAGCTCCCCAACCTTTAAGAAAGGAGAGTGGATACAAGGAGAATTAGAAGTCCATGGGGACCGCCTAGTTATTCATTATGTGAATGGAAAAGAGGTTCTTCGATATACAAAACCTCAAATAGGAGGAGGCGTTGCAAATGGTTTTGATACGAATTTAAAAATCGATGGAACCCCTCTTTCCTCTGGTTTTATCGGTTTGCAATCTGAGGGACAAGAAATTGATTTTAGAAATATTGAAATTATGATTTTAGAAAATTAAATCGTTTTCTTATAATTTAAAATTGCCCAAGTATTAAAAAATACGGCCATTCCTGCTAGGGTATAAAAATGATTTTTCAAGGATATAAAATCACTTCCTTTTAAAATCACATTTCTGTTTACTTCAATAAAATAAGTAACCGGATTTGCTCTGGCTATCCATAGGGCCCATTCAGGCATGGAATCTATGGAGGTAAATAAGCCACTCATTAACAAGAATATCATCATCATAAAAAAGGCCAAAGACATGGCTTGCTGCTGCGTATTGGAATAAGTAGAGATTATTAATCCTATCCCTAAAATAGCAATTAAATAAACAACCAAAAAGGTATACAATACGATTATGGATCCTACCGGAATAATTCCGTAAATAATTCTTGCCACTCCGAATAAGCCAATACTATAAACTAATACCCCAATTACGCCAAATGGAATTAACTTCCCAAGAATGAAATATACCTTTTTTATTGGAGTAACATTAATTTGTTCTATTGTTCCGACCTCCTTTTCTTTTACAATATTCAAGACACACATATAGGCCCCAACCATAGTCACCAGAACAACCAAAATGCCTGGCACCATAAAGGTTGAATAATTCAAAAATGGATTATACCAATGATTTTCCTTTACCTGAATACTTGGAGGCATTTTTCCTCTTGGATCTGGAATAAATTTTGTCCTGATTGACTGATTAAAACTGCCAACTATTTGATTGAGATAATTATTCCCAACCATGGCTTTTGTTCCATTGATGGCATTTACAGCAATAAATAATTCTTGTTTTTTATTGACTACCAAATCCTTTTCAAAATTATTCGGTATTTCCAATATTAAATCAGATGCATCTTCCTGAAAATACGTATAGGCTTCGTCAAAAGACCCACTATAATCGTTTATTTTGAAATAGTTTGAATTTTCAATTTTTTGAATTAATTCTTGTGAAAACGGCGAATGGTCGTGGTCTATAATTGATAGATTGATATTTTTTATTTCATAATCTGCTGCCAACGGAAGAATAATTAGCTGAATGATTGGCACAGCTATAATCATCCGTAGGATTGTCGGATTTCGAAAGATTTGTCTAAACTCTTTTCTCAATAAGAAAATCAAGGTCCTCATTCTAAACGTATTTTAAATTTTCTTAAACTTATAGTCAAAATTACTAGGTTCATCAATACTAAAATTCCAATTTCTTTGAGAATTCCTGTTATTCCCAAGCCTTTTATCATGATTGATTTTACAATGATGTAAAACCATTTGGAGGGAACAATATTGGATATGATTTGCAATGGCAAAGGCATATTTTCAACAGGGAACATAAATCCCGTAAATATTAAAGATGGTATTAGCATCCCCATTAAGGAAAATAACATGGCAGCCTGTTGAGAATTGGTGGAGGTAGAAATTAATAAACCTAAGGATAAAGCAGTAATAATAAATAATGAACTTGTTAGGTAAAGTAATACCATGCTTCCGTTCATTGGCATTCCCATTAAATTAATACTTAGGATTAGAATTAAGGTTAAATTCAGAATGGATAATAAAAAATAGGGTACTAATTTTGAAATTATTACTAAAAAAGGATTGAATGGTGAAACTAATAATACTTCCATCGTACCAACCTCTTTTTCACGAACAATTGAAATGGAAGTCATCAATACCGAAATCAATAATAATACCATTGAAATTACTCCAGGAACGAAATTGGTTATCCCTTTTAATTCGGGGTTATAAATCATTCTAGTTTGAGTTTCAATTGTATAAGGTATTTCCATTGGCTTATTTAGGTCCTTTTGAAAATTCATACAAACTGCTCGAATATAATTAACTAGAGTATTGGCTGTATTGGGGTCGGATGCATCAGTAATTACCTGAATTCCTACTTCCGATTCATGAAATAAACTTTCCTTAAACTTTTCTGGTATTACTAAGGCAATACGGACTTTCCCTTTCTTAAATTCTTGTTCAATTTGTTTTGCATCATCCAAATAATTTGAAATAATGAAATTATCCGTGGAGGCAATTTTTTCTATCAATTTCTTGGAATATTCATCCTTGGATTGATCCAAAATCACCATTTTTGAATTTTTTATTTCATTCGTAAGTGCAAAACCAAATAATAATATTTGAGCCAAGGGCATTCCAAATAATAATAATAGGGTTTTCCGATCACGAAATACATGAAAGAATTCTTTTTTTATAAAGGTTATTAATTGTTTCATTCTAATCTGCCTTTCGTTTTGCTCCTCTTGCTAATTCGTAAAATACCTCATCCATGGTCTTCGCCCCAAATTTCTTTTTTAAGTTTTCTGGAGTATCCATTGCCTTAATATATCCATCAACCATCATCGAAATTCTATCACAATATTCGGCTTCATCCATATAATGGGTAGTAACGAATATTGTGATACCACGTTCTGCTGCTGCATAGATTAAATCCCAAAATTGTCTTCTTGTAATAGGATCAACTCCTCCTGTTGGCTCATCTAAAAAAACAATTTTTGGTTCATGGATGATGGCCACGGAAAAAGCTAGTTTTTGTTTCCAACCAAGCGGTAAAGACCCTACTAATTGATCTGCATATTTTTCAAGTTGAAGGGTATGAATAAGTTCCTGCGTTTTTTCTTTAATTTGGGCGAAATTCAAACCATAAATTCCTCCAAAAAATTCAATATTTTCCTTGATAGTTAGGTCTTCGTATAAAGAAAATTTTTGCGACATATAGCCAATATTCTCTTTAATTTTTTCTGCTTGTTTATACACATCAAATCCTGCAACTTTGGCTTGGCCGCTGCTCGGATTTGATAATCCAATTAACATTTTTATGGCAGTAGTTTTACCTGCTCCATTTGCTCCTAAAAACCCAAAGATTTCTCCTTTATAAACATCAAAACTGATTGAATTGACAGCTATAAAATCACCAAATTGCTTGGTCAAATTTTCAGTAGAAATCACAACTTCTTTCATCTAATTTTCCATTAGGTTGATAAAACAATCTTCAATTGTAGGTTTTATTTTTTCAATCTTACTTAAACCCTTAATTGTTTTTTTTGCTAATTCTTTTTCTAATTCTTCTGTACTACCTTTTAAAGTTATATGAATGTATTCTCCAAAGGAATGACAGGAGTCAATCTGAGGATAATTTCTTAATTCCTTTAAGAGAAGACTTAAGCTTTCTGCTTTAATTTGATATAAATCTTTTGAATAATTCGAGATGATTCCTTCTGGCTCATTAATAGATAGAATTTTCCCTTCTTGAATTAAGGCGATACGGTCGCATAAAGAGGCTTCGTCCATATAGGGTGTTGAAACCAAAATAGTAATTCCTACTTTTTGAAGATTTTTCAACATTTCCCAAAACTCTTTTCTTGATACAGTATCCACACCTGTAGTGGGTTCATCCAAAAACAGAACCTTTGGTTGGTGAATCAAGGCACAGCATAAGGCTAATTTTTGTTTCATCCCACCAGATAATGCCCCTGCTCTGCGCTTTTTGAAGGGTTCCAATTGGCTGTAAATATCCTTTATCAAATGATAATTTTCTGATAAACTAGTTTCAAATAAGGTAGCAAAGAAATTTAAGTTTTCCTCCACAGACAAATCTTGGTAAAGCGAAAATTTACCAGGCATATAACCAATATTTGCCCTTATTTTTTTATAATCCTGATGGATATCCAAGCCTGCCACTGATCCAGTCCCAATATCTGGGTTTAATAAGGTAGTTAATATTCTAAATAAGGTGGTTTTCCCAGCACCGTCGGGACCAATTAAACCAAATAATTCGCCCTTTTTCACTGAGAAATTAATATTTTCCAAAGCTTTAATTTTTCCTTTGGAAAAGGATTTTGAAATATTTTCTACCTGAATTTCCATTAATTGAAACTTACCTCTCCGTACATACCAATTTTATAGGTACCATCATTTTTTACTTTAATTTTGATAGGATAAACTAAATTTGCCCTTTCATTTTTTGTTTGAATGGTTTTTGGGGTAAATTCTGCTTTATCAGATATAAAACTAATTTTACCTTCCACCATTTTCTTGCCTCCACTTCCATCATCCGT